>JBAZRS010000026.1:2806-17650 GCA_041662825.1 Victivallales bacterium
AACATTCAATTTGAGCTCACGACGCCGACAGGCGCGGCGATTCTCTCGGCGATAGTCGATGAATGGGGCGTCCCCCCGGCCGGAAAAACCGTCGCCACGTCCTACGGCGCCGGAACAAAGGACTTCAAAGACCAGGCAAATGTGCTCAGGACATCCATCATAGATTGCAGTACGACAGCCAAAAGAAAGAGCAACTCCGTCGCAGTCATTGAATGCAACATTGACGACATGCCCGGAGAGGCGTTCACACATGTCGGCGAGGAGATTCTCGAGATGGGCGCCCTGGACTACGCGCTTATCCCCGTCATGATGAAGAAGGGTCGGCCCGCTGTAATTCTCCAGGTCATATGCGCTGAGGATGAAGTTGCGAAATTCGCAGATTTCATTTTGCGCGAGACCACTACGCTCGGGATCCGCTACAGGATTGAGGAGAGGATTATCCTGAGGCGCGAAATCCGCAAAGTCAAGACACCGTGGGGCGCAGTCGATGTGAAGATCGCGTTTGACTCCCGGGGCGATGTCCTGAAATTCAAGCCGGAATATGAGAGCTGCGCGAAACTGGCAAGAGCCTCGAAATCCGGATACGCCAAGACGTTTGAAAAAATAAGGACACACATACAGAGTCGTCTCAAAGGATGACGGATGATTGGATTGTTGGATGAATGGGTTTGAATTCAATGGAATACCTGAAGATACAGATATAATAAATCTGAAATTCGAAGTTCTTAAATTTCAAACATTTGGATTTTATGCTTTATTTGTTTCGGATTTCGAGCTTGGGTTGTGGGCTGCTGAATCCGCTTTAATACGCAACCATCCAGCATGTCACGCCGTAGTTTCTTTACGAAGGCGGGCAATCCATTCATCCAATCATCCATATAACAATAGCGTAAGGGGATAAAATAAATGAGCCTGATAAAAAAAGAACTTCTTGAGATCCTTGCATGTCCCGTGGACAAAAAACCCCTCAGGGAGCTTGACAGGGAAATGAAGCTCGAATGCACCGTCTGCGGCAGGAAATATCCTGTCAAAGAGGGAATTCCGGTTATGCTTATAGATGAGGCGGAGCTTCCGCCTGACAAGAAGAACGGTTGAGAGACATTCACTCCAAAAGATTTAAGGAATTTGAACGTCCAACATCCAACATTCAACTTTGAACATCCGCCGTCGCCAAGAAGCTATGGCGGACAGGTCGAATTTAAAATTCATTCGAAGTTGGAAGTTCGATGTTGAGTGTTCGATGTTGAATTATAAAACATGAACCAAAGACTCTACTCATGTCCGATGAACTCAAGGGTAAAAATCAGACGGGACCGGATGACAGATCCTTGCCGGAAAGCAGGAAGGACGGAGAGGAACCCCGTGATTCCCTGAAAAAGCGGAAATGGTTCGGCAATCGCGGCAGATGGCCGAAGAAACTCCGTTTGCGGGAACCCGTAGGGCACAGTCCCTTCACGATCAGCAGAAATGTCCAGGTCTCGCCTCTCAGGAAGAACATGGGAAGGGCGGCTTTAATGCTTTTAGCCTTATCCTGCATTGTCTCACTCCTTTTTTTCCATCAGCACAACATCAGGAAACAGGCCGCTTTCGCAAAAAAAATAAGTGATATTGAAAAACAGATAGTCCAGATCGGAAATGCGCTGGCAGGAAAAAAGGATTATGAGAAACATGAAGCGGTTCTCAAGGCGATGGCATGGATTGATGCCGCTGCTGAAATAGACAGGGGAAATCCGGAAAAATGGAGCGGTCTGCGCAGCCAATATCTTAAGATGCTTGGCGACAGCCTGCCTGTTGACGGTCTGAATTTCGTGCTCCCGACTGCGGGGATCGACATGGCATTCATCCCCAGGGGGATATTCCTCATGGGGAAAAGGAATGACGAGAACGGGAAGCCTGACGAAATCCCGAGACGGGCTGTCAGCATAACATACGGTTTCTGGATGTCCCGGACGGAAATAACGAACCGGCAGTTCAGGGAATTCTACCCGTCGCACAGCGTGGAACGGTGGAAAATGAATGTCATAGACGGCTCCAGTCAGCCGGCAGTCATGCTTGACTGGCATATGGCTTCCTATTTTTGCGAGCGCCTGAATGAGAAAGAGCTGAAGGCGGGGCGGATTCCGGCAAACTATGAATACCGCCTTCCCACCGAGGCCGAATGGGAATACGCATGCAGGGCCGCTTCGGAAACGATTTACTACTGGGGCGACAGCTTTTCTGAACCAGCTGCGAAATTCGCAAACAGCAGGGATTTGAAATCCTCCAGGACTCTCAACTGGCAGGAGGAAAAGGACATGGCGCCCGATGACGGATACCTTGTCAGCGCCCCGGGCGCCTCATACAAACCCAACGCCTTCGGGTTGTATGACATGACGGGAAACGTATCCGAGTGGTGCTGGGACTGGTACAATCCTGCGGCATACGGGGAAATTCCCGCGGTGAATCCCGTGCAAAGCAAACCTGTCGTATCAATAATCGAAATGACCGCCTCCTCCGGCAGACGCTACACAATTGAATCAACAGGCAAAGTAATAAGGGGCGGCTCCTGGGGAAATACGCCTTCGGAATGCCGTTCCGCAGCCAGAGACGCGACTGTTCCGGAACTCAAAAATACGGGAATCGGTTTCCGAATCGTACTCGCCCCGAAAATTTCAGTGAAAACGGCGAGCAAAAAAGAAGCTTCCTCAGGAAACAATTAATACCGAGTTGCCATCAAAGAGCACGTCAACAGAGTGACGTGGCTACAACAAATCCAAAAATCCAAGCTGTAGCCGCGTCACTCCGCTGACGCGTTCCCTTCCGGTTGAAATGCAACTCGGTATAAGATCCCATATCCCTTTGATGCGCCGCAAAAAACTATTTGTGACCATGCCCCTTATCGATTTGCTCCAAAGGAAGCGGATCGTGCTTCTGGATTTCTATGGCAGCCTTCAGTTGCCTTTCAGTCGGATGGAAAGCATTGACCAGCGCCATTGTGACATCCACCAACTCCGCCGACTTGTACTTTGCAAGTGTTTCCTTGTCCCATTTGGAGACAATGGCCACCACGCCCGCAGTTTTTGCTATCTCCGGCATTTGGTCTTTGATATGAATCAATATGCCGTCGACAGGCGCTGTGCTGAAGCCCTGCTTGTGGAGCAAAGTCTGCTGCTCCTTGCCCCAAGCCTCAAGTTCATCAACCCGCTTCTTGTTCCCTTCGGCTTTCGCCTTGTCATGCTCAGCTATCATCTCATTCAACTTCTTGCCGTCAGTATCCTTGTAGACCTGTGAATTTATGAAAGCAACCGCGATTGCCCGCGAGTCGTATACGCCAACCCGGGTCTTGGCAGAGGATGGAGAGGCAGATTCCTCTGCCATCGCTGCAAGCACGAGCAGTCCAACTGCGCACATCACGACTAGAACTCTCTTCATTGTTCCCTCCGAATTTTCTTAAAATTTCAGTTGTTTGAGGCAATATTTTTTCTTTGAAATGTAAAAAATCATTTGCAGACGACATGCATTATTGTATACTACTAATATAAACAATAAAGGATATATTGAAAATGAGGTTGTCAACAAAATCAAGATATGGATTGAGAATCCTCCTGCAGATTGCCATAGACAACCGCGACGGTAAAGCTGCACAGGGCAAAGTAATTTCTAAAAAGCAGGAGATTTCCGAACCCTACCTGGAACAGATTATGATTCCATTGAAAAATGCCGGGTATGTAAGGACAACGCGCGGCTGTAATGGCGGATATTTCCTCAACAAGGATCCGAAAGACATAACAGTCCTCGCTGTCATAGAGCTTTTTGAAGGAGAGCTAAATCTGGTGGATTGTATTTCCGAGGAGAAAAGCTGTTCGAGAGTTAATATCTGTCAGACGAGTGGAGTATGGAAGAAACTTGCAAATTCTCTCAGAAAGGCTGCAGAAAAAATAACTCTGGCGTCAATACTTGATGAGCATAAGGACAACGCTTTAGAATATGTTATCTAATGAGGAGGACAATTATGAAAATCTATGAAGACATAACGCAGACAATAGGGAATACGCCTCTTGTGAAATTGAGGCGTTTAATCCCTTCTAACAATGCGCAAGTCATGGTGAAACTGGAAAGTTTCAACCCGATGTCAAGCGTCAAGGACAGAATCGCTTTGAGCATGGTGGAGGCTGCGGAGAAAAGCGGGAAGCTGAAACCGGGCGGCCTTATCATAGAGCCCACAAGCGGAAACACCGGCGTGGGCCTAGCAATGGTCGCAGCAGTGAAGGGATATAAGCTTATCATAACAATGCCGGAAACGATGTCCATAGAGAGAAGACTGATACTGGAATATCTCGGAGCCGAAATTGTCCTTACGCCGGGAACGGCCGGAATGACCGGCTCCGTTGAAAAAGCAATGGAGCTTGTCAAGGAAAATCCCGGGGCCTATATGCCGTCGCAATTCGACAATCCGGCAAATCCCGAAATCCACAGGAAGACGACCGCAGAGGAAATATGGAGGGATACGGACGGACAGATTGACATATTTGTAGCCGGCGTAGGGACAGGGGGAACAATAACAGGTGTTGCTTCAGTCCTCAAGGAAAGAAAACCTGGCGTGAAGATAGTTGCTGTTGAACCCGACAGTTCCGCAGTTCTTTCCGGAGAGAAGTCGGGAAAACACGGGATCCAGGGGATAGGCGCCGGATTCATTCCGAAAAACCTTGACATGAAAGTGGTTGATGAAATCATAAGAATCAAGGACGAGGAGGCAATAGACACGGCGAGGAAACTTGCGAAACTTGAAGGGATTTTCTGCGGAATAAGTTCCGGAGCAAATGTTCTTGCGGCCTTGAAGGTGGCGGAACGTCCGGAGAACGCGGGAAAGAAAGTAGTGGCGGTCGTCTGTGATACCGGAGAAAGATATTTGACGACAGCCCTGTTCAGCTAGTAATTTAAAATATTTACAAAGGATTCACATCATGAGCAAATTAGGGGATTCGACAATAACTCTTCATGCGGGACAAGCACCTGATCCGGTTACCGGCGCCAGGGCGGTACCTCTTTATCAGACATCAAGCTATGTATTCAAATCCGCGGAACATGCGGCAAATCTTTTCGCGCTCAAAGAGTTCGGCAATATTTACACGCGCCTAATGAACCCCACCACCGACGTATGGGAAAGAAGGATAGCCGCACTTGAAGGAGGGACCGGCGCCCTCGGAACATCCAGCGGAATGGCCGCGATTTTCCTGGCGATTACAAATGTCGCACAGGCAGGGGATCACATCATATGCTCATCCTCGCTTTACGGCGGAACTGACACCCTGTTCAGATATACCTTTCCGCGTTTTGGAATCACTGTCACATTCATTGACGACTTCACCCCGGAAAATGTCAGAAGTGCGGTCAGGCAGAACACAAAGCTTGTCTATGCGGAGACCATCGGGAACCCGAAAGGGGATGTGCCTGATATCGGAGCCATCGCAAAGGCGGCACATGCGGAACACATACCGTTTTTCATGGACAACACTTTTGCGCCGGTACTGTGCAAGCCCATAGAACACGGTGTTGATGTCGTGATTCATTCCTGCACAAAATGGATTGGCGGACACGGCACTTCGATAGGCGGAGTCATTGTTGACAGCGGAAAATTCGACTGGTCGACCGGAAGATTTCCCGAGTTCACCACTCCGGATCCCAGCTATCACGGAGTCGTCTACTGGGACGCCCTTAAAAATGTGTCCGGGGCTGGCAACATCGCCTTTATTGTCAAGGCAAGGGTTCAGGGAATGAGGAACATAGGGTTCTGCCCGAGCCCGTTTAATTCCTTCCTCTTCATACAGGGACTGGAAACACTTCCGCTGAGAATAAAAGCCCATGGAGAAAACGCTGTTGCACTTGCGGAACACCTGAAGAAGCACAAACTTGTCGAGTGGGTCAGCTATACCGGACTAAAGGATCACCCGTATCACAATGTAGCCAGGAAATATCTCAAGGGCGGTTTTGGCTCAGTATTCGGATTCGGAGTGAAAGGCGGACAGAAGGCGGCAACGAAATTCATTGACTCGGTGAAACTTGCGAGCCATCTCGCAAATGTCGGAGACGCCAAGACTCTCGTCCTGCACCCCGCTTCCACAAGCCATCAGCAGATGAGCCCCGAAGCTCAGAAAGCCGCCGGGGTAAATCCCGAATTCATACGTGTCTCGGTCGGAATCGAGAATATAGAGGATATTATCGCCGACTTCGACCAGGCCCTGGTGAACTCGCAGAAGTAACTGTACAGCATATTCAACAAAAAAATCCCGCCATGCCAAGAGCATGGCGGGATTTTTTATAAATGAGTCAATTGCAAAAACAGGCAATTGGCGGCGGCCCGGTGTCAACTTATACCAAAGACAAGACGCTACCTGAGTTTTCTGAAAAAGTTAAAAGAGATGGGACCGGCATTAGAGATCCAGTCGGCGCAGGGATTGCGCGATCCGGATAAATCAGCGCCGATATGGGCGAGTTTTATTTTTTCATCTTTGGCAGAACGCAGGTCAAACGGCTGAACCGGCCTGAAAACAGTGAGATTCCATTCCCGGCTAAGTTTCATTTCACTTTTTTTCCGGTCATGGAAAATGCCGCCATACATCTCTTCTGCAAGCTCTGCACGGCTAATCATCAGTACGGGCCTTGAATACACATAGAGTGTCAGAGGCACAGAACACTTGCCGCATACATCGGCAATCTGACTGGAATCGGACTCGATGGAAACAGTTACCGCTTTGCACCCCTTGTCGTTGAGGAAGTCAGCCGCAATTGAATTTAAAATCATCAGCCCGGGCCCGGCCTCAATTTTCGCGCCTGCGGATTTCGCAAGATACCATCCGTCCCAGCTGTTGGCTTCCACTGTAAGCTCTTTTTCCACGCATACTGATATAATCTTTTCAATTTCAGGAATGTCTTTCTCGTAAAATACCGGAGGCAGCGCAATCACCGGCGAGCAAGTTTTGTTTTCCCGCGCAAACTTAATCAGGCTTCCGGAATCAACCTGGTCAACAATAAGCCTGGTGCCGGGATATTTTCCATGGAACTCACACCCCTTTTCAAGACCGGATATGCGGGCGGTATCGGTAATTGCACCCAGTTTACGAATATTCACTCCATTATCCGCCGGTGGCTTCATATTCAAAATGTCCAGCATGCCCTCAGGCAGATTTATTCTCACTTTGGATTCCGGCTCCTTCTTGGCAAAATGCAGGAATGACGACAATTCAGCATTTACTTTTCCAAGCATGCTTTTGGGGACAATCATGGAGTCGTCATGGGCGGAAAAACTTCCCAGGATCAACCCCTGAACAGGCACAACGGAAAAAGAATCGCCTATTTCCTTAAGAGGCATAGACCTTTTTTCATTCCGGATTATGCTTAGGGGCAGGCTGACTTCCCTGGTCAAATCCCGATATCTGAACAGCCATACGAGTTTTCCGCCGGCTTCTTTCACCGCAAGATGATAGACATAATCCTCTTCCGTTACCTCAGTTTTCTTCATCCCTTCTGATTCAACTGCGGATTTCGCAATCCTCCCGGAATCTCCGGTCATGCATCTCCTGCAACCGTCAAGATATCCGCCGGTGAGGCCTCGCCCAGTATATTCGCCCAGCGCAAGTACTTCCTTCCTCAGCGAATCGTCAACACCACGGTCAATTGCACGTCGGTAAATCCCGACCGCCTTGGCAACCCATTCCGGGCTTTTGAGCCTGCCTTCTATTTTCAAAGCCCTCACTCCCGCCGCTTTCAAATCATCAATTTTTTCAAGCAGCGAAAGATCATGCATTGAAAGGAAACGTCCGGACTTGGCCTCTCCTACGCCCCACAGGAACCTGCAGGGACTGGCGCAGAGGCCGCGGTTTCCGCTCCTCCCCCCGAGCCAGCTTGAAATAAGACAGCGTCCGGATATTGAAAAGCAGAGGGCGCCCTGGATGAAAACTTCTGTTTCGATCCCTTCAACAGACGAAGCCGATCTTATTTCTCCGATTGACAGCTCCCTGCCCAGGACAACGCGTTTTATTCCACACTCCCTGGCTGCCTTGACGCCTGCGGAAGATGAAATCCCAGCCTGTGTGCTGAAATGAAAATCAAGTTCAGGAAAAAGTGGGATCAACCTGAGGATGGCCGGATCCTTGACCAGTACGGCATCAACCTTGCACTGACGTGCGAGTTCCAGCTGTCTTGCGGCCTGTCCCAGCTCACGCTGTGAAATATCAACGTTCAGCGTCAGATACGCTTTTGCGTGATGTTCATGGGCAAAGCGGACATTGTCGGCAAGATTTTCCTGGTTGAAGTTTTCCGCGCCGATCCTGGCGTTCAACTCTTTCAACCCGAAGTAAACGGCATCGGCTCCAGCCTCGATAGCGGTCTTCAAGACAAGAGGGTTGCCGGCCGGAGCAAGAAGCTCGATTTTGTTTGTTTTATCGGTCATATCATTCCATTTTTAAGCAAGGGGGGGATTGTCCCCCTATGGTACACCTAGTCTAGGGTAAACTTTTGATCCCGCTATTTCAACTAATGTGCAAAAAAAAGCGCGGGCTTTCCCCGCGCTTTGAGATCATTTTCAGAAATCGCCGTTATTTAACGTATGTCTGAGATTTGAGCACAAATGTCTTGAATGCTTCCGGATCCTTTACAGCAATATCCGCAAGGACTTTGCGGTTGACATCGATATTGGCCTTCTTCAGACCGTTCATGAACTTGCTGTAGGTCGTGCCGAGTGCGCGGCAGGCGGCATTGATACGGACGGTCCAAAGACGCCTGTACTGGCCCTTTTTCTGTTTTCTTCCGATATACGCGTTTGCATTCGCCTTGTCTATGGCATCGTAAACCGTACGGATCTGCTTGCTGCTCGCGCCGTAGAAGCCTTTGGCTCTCTCTAGTGCGCGCTTGCGGCGTTTGCGGGACGGAACTGCATATGTTACTCTTGGCATTTTTAGTATCTCCTGAAACTAGTTTGGTTAAAAGTTTTCAACAGAGCCGGGATGGAATCCTCAGATTCCGTAGGGCAGAGCCGCCCTGATCCTCGACATTTCGGTGCTTCTCACAATCGCTCCCTTTCTGAGGGTACGCCTGCGTTTTGCACTCTTTCCTGTTTTAAGGTGTCTGGATCCGGCTCTGAAATGCTTGAACTTGCCGGTCCCCGTCTGCTTAATCCTTTTAGCCGCACACTTTCTGGTCTTCATTTTGGGCATCGTTGTACTCCTTGTTTTTAATTTCTCCGTTTTCTTCTGAGGCGGCCGATGCCAGCCTGTCTCAGTGGTGAATCGGATTGAAATTGATGAAAATGCTTCTTCCTATCAGTTTGGGTGCGCTTTCGGCAATGCCGTGTCCCTCAAGATCCTTGACTACTTTCTGCATAATGCCGTAGCCGAGTTCCTTGTGGGCCATTTCACGCCCCTTAAACATCATGGAGGCCTTCACTTTATAGCTCTTGGTTAAAAATTCAATCGCATGATTGATCTTTATCTGATAATCATGCGGGTCAATATTGGCGCCGAACTTCACTTCCTTGACCTTGTGGGCATGCTGCTGTTTCCTCTGGTCTTTTTCTTTTCTCTTGTGTTCATAAATCAGTTTGCCGTAATTGATGATTCTGCAAACGGGAGGAGTCACATTGTCCGCAACTACCACCAGATCCAGTCCCTCCTGCCTTGACAGGTCAATTGCCTTCTCAAATGTGACAACACCAAGCTGCCCGCCATTTGAACCGATTAAACGAACTTCCCGACCCGCAAGAAAGCGGTCGCCGCCTTTGACTAACTTAGATATAAGCAGGCCCTCCTATTTTGATTTAAGTGCATATGCACCACTATAATTTTTCCGCAACTTCATTCTTCACCTTTTCTATCAGCGTGTCAACTGGAATGGCTCCGAGCTCGCCTTCCCTGCGGCTCCTCACGGAAACCGTACCCGCCGCAACCTCTTTCTCGCCGATAACAGCAATGAAAGGTATGCGCAGGTTTCGCGCGTCCCTTATTTTAGCGCCTATCTTTTCCGTCCTCATGTCGGTATCGACCCTGAAACCCAGTTCCCTGAGCTTATCAGCCAGACTGGCGGCTGACGCGTGCTGGTCTTCGGTGATCGGAAGTATCCTGATCTGCTCGGGTGCGAGCCATGCGGGAAACGCCCCTGCGCAATTCTCGATGAGTATCCCGAAAAATCTTTCCAGCGAACCCAGGAGGGCCCTGTGCACCATGTACGGGCGGTGCTTCTGTCCGTCCGCCCCGACATATGTCATGTCGAATCGCTCGGGAAGATTGAAGTCGAACTGTATCGTGGTGGTCTGCCATTCGCGTCCGATGGCATCCTTGACCTTGAGATCTATTTTCGGCCCGTAGAAGGCGCCGCCGCCCTTGTCCACCTCGCATTTGAGACCGCATTTATTGACAGCCTTCTCAAGGGACGTTATCGCCTGCTCCCAGCGGGATTCTTCTCCCACCGCCTTTTCCGGCCTCGTTGCGAGATATGCATTGATTTCATTGAATCCGAAACATTTCCACATGTAAAGGCTGAACTTCAGGACTCTTTCGATTTCATCCTCAATCTGCTCGGGCGTGCATATGATATGCGCGTCATCCTGGGTGAAACCGCGGACACGCAGAAGTCCGTGAAGAACTCCGCCTTTTTCGAAACGGTAGACAGTTCCAAGTTCCGCCCAGCGCAGTGGAAGTTCGCGGTATGAATGGTTTCTCGTCTTGTAAACCTGTATGTGGAACGGACAGTTCATTGGCTTGACGTAATAATCGTTCTTGTCAACCTCCATCGGAGAATACATTGCGTCCTTGTAGAAGTCGAGATGTCCGCTTGTCTGCCAGAGATTTGAAAGTCCGATATGGGGGGTATAGAGAAGTTCGTAGCCGTTTTTGTAATGCTCTTCGCGCCAGAAGTTCTCAATCTGGTTCCTGATTCTGCCACCCTTAGGCTGCCATATGATGAGACCGGGCCCAACGTCATCAGCAACTGTGAAAAGCTCAAGCTCCTTGCCGAGTTTGCGATGATCGCGTTTCTTGGCCTCCTCCAGCATATTCAAATGCACCCGCAACGCCTTCTCGTTCTCAAAGGCGGTGCCGTAAATCCTCTGCAGCATAGGATTTGTTTCCTTGCCGCGATAGTACGAACCCGCGATTGTAAGCAGCCTGAAAGCACCGGCCTGTCCGCTGTTTTCGACGTGGGGGCCGCGGCAGAGATCGACAAATTCCCCGCACTGGTAGAAAGTGATGGCTTCACCCTCGGGAATGTCCGCAAGGCGTTCCAGCTTGTATTTCTGATTTTGACTCTTTAGGAGCGATTCTGCTTCGGCTCTGGATATTTCCAGTTTCTTGAAAGGAAGCTTCTCAGCGGAGATTCTTTTCATCACGGACTCGAGTTTTTCAAGATCCTCGGGGACAAGGCGGTGGTCCATGTCGAAGTCGTAATAGAATCCGTCGTCGGTGGAAGGTCCGATGTCGAACCTGGTGTCGGGAAAAAGTTCTTTGACGGCGGCGGCCATTATATGGGCGGCGCTGTGCCTGATGGTTTCAAGTGGGTAACTGCTCATGACAGGGATCGCTCCGGCATGCAGTTCGTCTGGCAGAAATGAAAATTTATCATCTTAAAAACTGTATTCCTCTTAATATTTTGGATTGAGTTTTGTAAACTAATACATATTCTTTGAAATTCAATGGTTTTTAAATTTTCCGTGGCGGATAATTTTACATGGATTTCACTCGAAACAGGTAAGAGACTATTCCACCTGCTCCCCTGCTGTTCCCGCTTTTTTCTGGAGACAGCATTTCTTGTATTTATTTCCGCTTCCGCACGGACACGGGTCATTTCTGCCTATCTTCGGTGTTTCACGCACATAGGTTTCTTGGCCAATTGCCCCATGATTGGGCTCCCAGGCATCATCATCATCTTCATCATAAAATTCGTCCGGTTCGTCTTTAAAATTTGCGTCATCCAGGCAATCGTATAGATAATCAACAAACCATTCAGCTTCATATTCAGTGTCTGTTATGAAATCAGAAGTAAAGTCCCCAGTTTCTTCAAGAGTTTCTTCCCTTGTATTCAGAAGCTCCGCTTCCATGGTCTCAAGCGAAATCGAACAAGGATCTACAAGACCTTCCTTATAGGCCTTCCGCAATTCCACCATAAGTTCTTCCGGATGTATGTGGAATGCAGTAGAAGCGACGTAATCCCAGATTGGATTTTCTTCTCTCGCAAGCCCCTCATTAATAAGGAATTTCAGACAGTCAACAATAACAGCCCTTTCTATACTGCCTTGAATATAAAGTATTTCAATAGCCTCAAGTGCTGCAACCCTAAAAATGATGAAAAGCGAGCCGTCCTGAATAATATCCTTTAAAGGCTCAATGTCTCCGTTCGATACGGTGGCAAACAATCTGCTCAGTTCCCCTATACCCAAATATCCGGGTATATCGTCTAATTTTTCCTCCGGCTTACGGCATAACTCTATAAAAAGCGGATATGCTGCGGGCGATTTCTTTTCTGCAAGCAGGTAAATGACACAGAACATATAAAGCGATTCGCTGAAATCTTCTTTGGAATCCAAAGCTTTCCTGAAGGAATCTATCAGGACAGGTTCGGCATCCGCCCAGTTATCCCTCAGCCAATTTATTTCATCGTCCGGGATTCTTATTATGCCGTTCTTCAATGATTCAATACATGATTCAAGATTCACGTGACAGTCCCCTGATAACAATTTAAAAGTATCCCGAAAATATACCCATGAATCAGTTTTTCAAGGGAAGTAGAATTCTTAAATTTTCTGGAACGGAAAATTTTCCCTCACATGTATTTTACGAATGCGAGAGCATTCCCCGGAGTGCGCGTGACGGAGTCACCGCTCTGCTTTGTATGTTTTATTGGCGAGTGAAGCGAATCCGGCGGAGTGTGCAGATAAAATTCTATTTAGTCTGCGCTTTTGCTGCCAATCGTTTATGCTTGTATGAAAAAGACAGAGCGGTGACTTTGTCACACGCACTCCCGGGTCAGGCCGAAACGCCTGACATAAAAATGAAAAAGACAGGAGATAAGATCTTAAACAAACTATTTCGGCTCAGAACACTTTACATAATCTAAATAAATCAACGACTTGGTCCAGAGGAATATTCTCTTTAGAATTAAAATAAATCTTGTTTTTTTGCGCCCTGTATATTTCTTTACTATCTGCCAGTCTTTTGAACCCATATAATTCATTTGCCGATTGATAAATAGCAGAAAACATCAAAGTTGTTGCAGGATTTCCTCCGGATTCAACCCCATAGAAAGGACTTTGCGCTAACGATAGAATTTTTACATCTTGATCTTTAAAAGCTTCAATTGCTTTTATCGTGAGGGCATTACTTAGTGATCTGGATTCGAATTGTTCAAAAGCTTGATTAGATGTTCTTATAATATCCTTAAGATATCCCATCGCTTTTCCATTTTCATAAATTGGACTAAAAATAACATACCCCTCTAATTTCTTATCTTTATATCCTCCAAAAATTCTAACATCCTCTCCCTCCTCCGGAACCATAGGTCTTGCTAGAAAATTCAATTCATATCTGTTTGAAATTTTCCCCCTAATCCATTCTTCAGATATTTCTCTCATTCTTTTATAATCTCTATCGTTATGAAAGATTTCAAGCAGTTCATACTCTAATGTTTTTGCTTTATTTCTTGTAGCCTTCAAATTTTGCTTTTTATTTCCCTTGATTTCATAATCCTTTAGTTCTACAACTGTTTCAAATCCAAAATGATTTGTCGAGAATCCTACCTGCTCCAGCAAGCTTGATGTTTCAAAAGTTGTATGCCAGAAACAAGCATCAGGATGGAACTCAAGAAAAGTATTAAGCAAATTCTTGCTCTCGCTTTTATCACAAATAGGATCTGCTAAAACATGAATTGTCTTTTTAGAATTTGATTCCTCTAAATTATAATTATTTTGTCTTAATAAAGCTTCAAGGCTTTTCCTGAACTGTATTACCGGTTCTTCTTCAGGATTATCTATATTGATTGGATTTACCTCTGAAAAGCCGATAAAGCCTTTTCCTGGGATAAAAAAATAATCAACACAATCCTGAAGACATGAGTATGCTAAAGATCCATTGCCATATTCCTTTAGAAGCTTTTTTATTTCTATTTTATCCTCAGAATTAATGTCCGCCTTTTTTATTATTTTCCCTTCCATCACATCCTCCCGAGGTTTTTCAGAACAGTTGGAAGCTCTTTGTTTACGTATTCTTCCATTAGCCAGTCAAATTTTCGGGGAGTCATATCTATTCTTTTATAATTTGCTTTTTTCAGACATTCATCTGTGTTTTTTGTTTCCCAGTGCGGCTCCCATCTTGTCATGTAGGAATTGAATGCGTTATCTACAAATTTCAGAGCCCTTCTTTCCAGTTTGTTTTTTGATAATTCGGCTGTATCAAAATTTCCCGAAAATTCAACATCTTTTATGCGAAGCGCTTTTTGGATCGAATCCAGCATCTGCGCAATTGTTATTGGTTTTTTTGTTATGACATGAAATGTTTTACTTGCGATATTGTCCGATTCACAAATAACATTTGTCTGCCCCACAATGTCATCTATAAACATGAAATTCTTAGTCACATTGGGATAGCCTTTCATTCTACAGGGAACACTGATGTAATCTTCAGGGGAGCAATTTTTCAGTTTTTCTCTTTTTTCAAAAAAGGCTTCAAGCGAACCGCCTATCTTTTCATCCGGCAGAACTGCATAGAGAAGGCCCAATAATAATCCGTAACCCATCCTGTAATCATATCCTGTGAAAGCTGTCTCAGAATTCCCTGAAAAGATTGCAGGCTGTATTATTGTCCAGGGTAAAGTTGAAGCTCTTAT
>JBAZRS010000027.1:0-952 GCA_041662825.1 Victivallales bacterium
AACGTATGATTCTGGCACCCCTTCAGGGTGCGATTCGTTTTTCCCCTTGATCCGGGGGTATCGCAAGGCTCAACCCCCGGCTACTATCTCTCATCCCTCCGGGATGAAGATGGAGAAACTCGGGAATTCATGTGTGGAGGTTGTGAAAAATGCGTATAGTAGATAAGGTTTAGCCTGTAGTTGGATTAAGAAATTGCAGGCTAAAAGCCTGCATTACCCAGGATAGAGTGACGTGGCGCAGTCCTTTGTAGCCCTTGACGGGTTTCCTCTCCGAGTTTTTTTGTTATGAATGGGAAACTGTGGAACCCGCAATAAGATAAATAATAGACAATTAATATAAGAAATACGGGTAATTGTTTGCAAATTGGCTTGATTCGGCCTTTTATCCCTTGGCAATGATTGTTTTTTCGGACTATAATAATCCCTTCAAAAGATTATTCGTGCCTCCATATCTCTGTGGTTAATTTTAAATTTCTCTGAAAAAAGGAAAGTTTATGACAATAGCAGATTTCGGGCAGCAGAAAGCAAGGCGCGAGCTTTTCTATGCGGAAGTGCGGAAACGCATTTACGACTACGTCAATGTTGATGGCACTGGAAAGGTGGAACAGTTCACTCCGCCGTACCGTGAGGTGCTCTGGATTCTCCCGGCATTGTACACCGGCAGCCGGGAATATGTGGAGCTTGCCAACAAAATGGTTGCCGGATTCAACACCGAACTTTCTCCCGGCCATCTCCATAACGGTCCGGGAGAAGTGCAGGGGAAGATGTTCGGAATCTTCCAGTCGAACACTCTGGCTCATGTGTTGCACCGCTTTGAAAAACTCATGACGCCTGAAGCGCGTGAAGTTGCCGTGTGGCATGCCGAGCAGGTCTTCAAGACTTTCCGTGGTGCCGCACAGCCTGATTTCAAGTTCCACGGCGCAAACGACAACATGCCGATGATGGCCAGCTG
>JBAZRS010000027.1:962-17437 GCA_041662825.1 Victivallales bacterium
GTGAGGCTTTGGGCAACAAGCAGGCTGTCAAGCACGGTTTCTGGAACCTCAACCAGTTCCGGCGCCTCCTCAGCCGCTCGGCCTGGGCTTCCGAATTCAACTCGTCCACCTACAGCGCCCTCACTCTGGCGACAGTTGCGAAGATCGCAACTTTCACACATGATCCGGAGATCCGCGAACTCGCGCTGCAGATTGAAAAACGCGTCTGGGCGGAGATCCTCCTGCATTATCACCCGGCGACCCTCCGGCAGGCCGGGCCGCAGAGCCGCGCATACTGCTCCGATTATGCCGGACACAACCACTCGCTCCAGGTGATCATGTGGTACGCCTTCGGCGAAGAGGCCACCGGCCGCGATGTCATAAGCAGCTATTTCAAACCCGACGGCGTCGAGATCCTGCATTTCGCCGGATTCCCGATCCAGTCCGTCGCCGAATTCTGCGACTTCCTCGACACCGACCTGCATGTGCCGCAGGATCTGGAACACCTGCTCACTGAACGCAAATATCCGGCGATTCTCAGGGGGCGCGCTGAAGGCATGGGATTTTTCGACGGAGGTTCAGGGCAGTATCGCAGCTCCACCTGGATGCAGGAGGATTTCTCCCTCGGGACCAGCAATATCCCGATGTGCGGCGGCGAACAGACCGCCAGCCTCTATGCCACATATAAACTCAAACCCGAAGTGAAGACCTTTAAGGATTCGGCTTCTGTCTTTTTCAAGTATTTCACATCCGCACAGGAAATGGGCGCGATGGAAACTTGCACCGACGGCAGGTTCGCCGGTGAAAAATACATCTCCCATCAGGGCTGGTGTTATGCGCTGCAACATGAAAACACCGCAGTCCTGCTGGCGACGCCGAACTTGAAAAACACGCCGCTTGAGACTGATACACTCAAGTTTTCTGTCATTTTCCCATCTCACTACGGTTCAATAAAAAACAGCGTCATCGGTTCCGGAAAAGTTAAACCTGGCGCGAACGGCGAAAGCCAGGACGTGGTGCCGGTTTCAATAGAGGCCGGAGAAGTTTTCATCAACATTTACCCGCTTCTGCCCGTCGACATGAAGCGGAAAGCGGCACTGAGGTTTACGAAGCAGAATCACTACGAAATGCTTGAGCTTGTCAATTACGAAGGCGAAAAACGCAAGTTCACCCGCGAGGAACTCTCCCATGTGCTTAACGGATTTGTCATGACGATTGACAGCAAGGCCAAATATAAATCGCTGCTTGAATTTCATCAGCGGCACTCGGATGTCCTGATCACAGATTACCTGCTTTCAGACCACCGCTTCTGGCTTTATCACCGCAAGGATCTGGAAATGGAAGTGGTCATGACATCGCATCCGGTATTCGGCGTTCAGACGGATTCCGTCAACGGCCGTCATGTTCCGGCGCCGGTATTTGAATCGAACCAGATAGATGTCAACTCCCTGCCGTTCATGACCGGTGAAGTGAAACCCAACATTCCTTTCTTCCCATGGGAAAAACTGGACATGCACCCATACCATGGTAAATTTTGGGCGATCGGATCAAGGGGCTTGCCGGAAGAGGGAAATTATCGTGACAGGACGGCATATAAGGGTTGAACTATGCGGTCAAAGGTGCGCGGATTCAGAACAATCGAACAGACGAACAATCGAATTACGAATATCGAAGTTTTGGAATGGAAAGAAAAAGAAGCAATGATGAGAATCTAAGAACATGCCTTGCGGCATTAACTACAAACAATTTCTGGATTCGTTGGTAGTCAAGCCCGCAAGGGCTGTTCTTTTCTTTGGGCATTTAAAGTTGCGGCTTCCAGCCGCCTAATTAAACGTATAGGAAATTGTATTTTCACCGCTTATGATTGCGTAGCAATCTTTTGGAGTGCGCAGTGTCAACTGCGCTTTTGGATTGTCTTAAAGCGGCGCTTACACGCCGCACTCCGAAAGACGCTACGCGTCATAGAAGTCCCGGCGAAGCCGCCTAATTAAATCTGGACAAAAGGAGATAAACATGATGAAAACAGGATTAGTTTTAGCTGCGGCAACCGTCATGTCATTGATGATCGGCTGCAATAATCTTCCTCAGAAAGCAATGACATCGGAGAAAGCTCCTAAAAAAATCATCTGCCTGGGTGACAGCATCACCGGTCAGCCGAACCTTAAGAGCTACTTGAAATGGTCCTTCGTACTGGAATGCATGTGTGAAGCGAGGATGGGGGAAGGCAAAGTTACAGTTCTGAACCGAGGCATCGGCGGTGATACGACCGGAGGGGCATTGCAGCGTCTTCAAGGCGATGTCCTCGATGAAAAACCGGACATTGTAGTCATACTTCTTGGCGGAAACGATGTCGGCGCCAAGAGAAGCCGGACCGAGGTCAAATCAAATCTCGAGACAATCGTCAGGAAATGCAGGGCTGTCGGGGCAAACGTCCTCTTGCTTCAGTATCATGTCCTGCCCAATCCCGAACAGCCTGAGACCGCCTGGATTCATCTTGATGACAACAATGATCTGATTGCAGAGGTGGCTGCGGCTGAAGGTGTTCCGGTACTTGATTTGGCGCAGCCGATGCAGGATGCATTCAAATCCTCGAAAGTCTCCGAATTGCTCAGTTATAAAAACGGCGTTGCCGTTTGGGAAACCAGGCCGGTCTCGCAGGGGCATCTAGCGAGTTCCAAAGACGGAGTTCATCTGAATCCCGGCGGTGAACTGGTTTTTGCCCGGACTGTATTCAGGAAACTTCAATCACTCGGCTGGCTTCAATAAAAAAATTAAAATATGAAAGGATTACCCATGAAGAAAAACTGTCTGTTGGCTTTTGCGTTGTTTCTCAGTTTCAACACGGCTCTTTTTGCGGAGAAACTCCGGGGATTCGGGGAGGTGCAGGAATCGGCATTGAAAGTTGCCGGAAACCTGTCGGGCTGCCAGTTCACCTGTGAAAGTCCCGAGAAGGCAAAACTGCTCATGCACAAGCTGGGACGGGACCTGAGCCAGTCGGCTACCGTGCCTGCGACTTGGAAACAGGTGAAGGTAGGAGAGCAGACGGTTCCGGTCCTGCTGCGTCCGGGACTGGGCAGTTTCCTTCCATGCGCCAAGGGCAAAGTGGTGACCGCATACACCGCACCTGCAGGTCAGACTCCGGAGGAGGCGTTTGCGAAGATCGCAGACGACCTGAAAGGCGCACAGTTTTTCGATCCGGGTTTCAAGTATCCGGCCTATCTCGACAAGTATTCGCATTACGGCATCGGTTCCTGGTATCCGAGCAACTGGGGCGACGACAACAGCAAGGGCAAGCCCAACGATGTCGACGACCATTTCAAATTCGCACGCGAGATGGATCTGACGCTTCAGCCGAACGCCGGAGGATATCTGTTGCGCAACCTGCTGCCGAAGATGCACGAATACGGGCGTCCTTATCATTTCGCTGAATGGCAGGAGTGGAGTCCGGAGCTGGCCGTCATGGCGCCTGAGGAACTGACGACTACAAACGACCAGTTCTCGGCGATGCCGCACTATTATGGCCAAATCAGCGATGGCGGGCACAGGCTGATGGACTGGAACAACTGGATGCTGCAGGCGAGGGTGCGCCAACATGTCGGCGACCCGCTGCTGGTGGACTGGGCCGATCCTAACGGCGAGGTCGGACCGTTTTCCGAAGATTACTTCTGGGACTTCACTGAGAACAACCGTAAAAACTTTGTGCGTTATCTGCGCGATGTTCGCGGTTATACGGTTAAAACTCTTGGCGAAGCCTGGTATGGCGATGCAAAACGATTCAAGAGCTGGGACGATGTGCCGATCCCGATGAGCTACGACCTCTACGGCTGGACACCGGAGAGCATCATGGCAGACCGCAGCTGGCGAATTCATCCGGCGGCGCCGGACAAGGCGTTGCAGGAAGGACTTGCGGCCGGCTATCAGCGCGATGATTTCAAAGACGGCAACTGGGTTGAATTTCCGGCGCCCGGAGGCGAACTCATCTCCACGTTCTGGCGCGCAAACAAGGCGATCTGGAACCGCGGCAGCATCAATGTTCCCGCCGAATGGCTTAAGAAAAAGCGTGCCGCCGGCCCGATTTATCTTGCCGCCGCAACTTTCACCAGCGCCCGCGGCTTCCGCAATCCCGACCGGGTCTGGATCAACGGACAGGAACTTGCCGCCTGGTCACACTGCCCCGGCTACGACCTGCACACACAGTTCGATGTCACCAATCTGCTGCGCCCGGGGAAAAACACCATCGCCTACCTGCCTCCGCACAACTCATTCCATGGGACATTCTTCCTCACCGACCAGCCTTACGAGAGCTATCCGTTCAAGGATTCGCACCGCAACGCCCGCTATTCCGACTGGCGCGAATACATCCCGTGGGCGATCGCCGACATGCTGGAGGACACTTACAAGGCGATTCGCGCAATTGATCCCGACCGTTTCATCAAGATGCACGCCTACGGACGCAAGGATCTCGGCATTCCGCTGGCGGCCCGATATGCCGCCTTCGGACACAATACCGGCGATGAGGCGTTTTTCCGTCCATGGGACCGACGCTTCGGCTATGTCCGCGGCATTCCGTCGTCGGCGGAACCCAGCGGGAGCGTGGATACGGTCGAGCATTTCAAACGCTGGCTGGGCTGGCACTGTTTCACAGGCGGCCTCAATGCGCTGGATTACTTCCACAACATACAGTCGATGATGTATTCGCCCGCCGCCCCTCTCTGGAAGGAATACATGCCGTACTGGAAACTGGCGCCGCGCCGCGATCTCAAGAAACCCGACATCGCACTTTTCTGGTCCAGCCGCAACAACGGGCTATTGCCGCGCCCGGTTCCGTACTGCTTTGATCTCGGCCGCGGCGACATTCAGGCTCTCGGCTACTCCTATGTATATGTGGACGAGACCACTGTGCGCGACAATCTGGTCAAGGATTATCCGGTAATATGGGACACAGGCACGTTCATCATGGATCCGGAGACGGTGGCCGGACTCAAGAAATATGTTGAAAACGGAGGCACCTATGTGCTCTTGCAGGAGACCGGACGCCACACCATGACGAACCGCGACGCCTGGCCGGTCAGCGATCTGACAGGTTTCAAGGTGAGCGAAGTGCGGCCGATGACGGGCGGCCTGTCGATCATGAACGATCAGCCTCTCTTCAAGAAACTCGCCGGCAGGACTTTTTACAACCGTGGCAAGTCGGTGGATTATTCCGATTATAACTACGCCGACAAGTGCATCGCCCTCGAGCCGGTCGCCAAAGACACGCAGGTAATCGCCCGCTATGACGACGGCGCCATCGCCATCGGAATGCGCAAGCTGGGCAAGGGGCGCGTGATCGTACTCGGCAGTCCGTTCTGGCGCGATTCCTATGACCAGGGCGGCATGTGGTGGCCTGGCGAAAGCCAGAGCGAATTCCTCGAGGACATATTTGCCGGTCTCGGCCTGAAACCGCTAGCCACAGCCGACACTCACCGGGTCTGGCGCGAGCACTACTTCGCCACCAACGGAACCGAGGAGTTCCTGTTCCTGCACAATCCCTATGACGAACCTGTGACCTTCAGCACCGAGTGGAACGCAATGCAGCCTGTCGGAAAACTCTTTGATCCGAAGAACGGACAGGAGATTCCGGGCACTGTCGACGGTCGTACGGTCCGCCTGAACAAGATCACCCTGAAACCGCGCGAAACGCTGATTGTCGCAACCCAGCCTCTGAAAGCTCCAGAACTCGTACTGCACGACTGGTTCAGCGAACTATCCAAGGTTTGGCGCAAGTCTGAAGGCGGTAAGATTCTCGAACGTCCGGATCTGCCGGTTTACGAGTTGCGCTTGGCCGAGAAACTGTCCGGCAAGGTCCTCACACCGGAAGAGGCCGCCGCCCTGCCGAAGATACCTGAGGGTTTGAAACTCGGCGCATGTCAGAGTCCTGCGGCATTCAAGGCCACCCCGGACAAGGATAGGCGCTGCGTCTTCAGCGTCAGCTTCAAAACTCCGGCAAGCTGGCGTCCGGAAGACAGCGTCATCCTCTACATAAGGGGAATGAGCCATGCCGTCGGCAACGTCGTCGGGCCTGTCGATGCCTGGATTAACGGCAGCAAAGTCCTCAGC
The DNA here is from genome assembly GCA_041662825.1 of Victivallales bacterium. Classification (GTDB taxonomy): domain Bacteria; phylum Verrucomicrobiota; class Lentisphaeria; order Victivallales; family GWF2-50-93; genus GWF2-50-93. The sequence continues at coordinate 7,041 of JBAZRS010000027.1, forward strand.
CAGGTCAACACAAGCGCCAGAGGCTACAGTTCGCTGCTGGGCGGTGCCCAGGCCGAGGTGAACAAACTGCTGAAGAAGAACGCTGAAAACGTTCTCGTCTTCACCACAGGTTCGAATGGATTTGAAGGCGAGGTCGACGTCCAGATGCACCCGGCGGCCGTAGCAGAGATTGAAGTGGCCGGCAACTGGCAGATGCAGAAGGATGCCGACAGCGGCCTGAGCACTGTCACACTGCCGGGTGAGATGAAAGGACTCTTTTCCTATGCGAGCTTCGACATTCCAGCCGACTGGAAAGGCGACAGGGTCTTTGTTGATGTGGATGTGACCGGCGACTACAACGCCTTTGCGGTCAACGAGAAGATGATCTTCCATCCGGTCAACGGCAACTTCTCTGTCAATTACATGGACGTCACGCCCTGGGTGAAGTTCGGCGGCCCCAATCGCCTGACCCTGATCACCCATGCCGCCACGCAGCGCTGGGAACCGGGTGTCATGCAGGTGAAGAAAATCCGCGTCCAGCGCGTGAAACCATGGAACAAGTAAAGAAGGATTATCTCTATGCACAGGATAGGAATTGCGATTTGCCAGACGATGATTTTCATGTTCGCAGCGGGGGCATGGGCCGCAGATCCCGTTCCGGACAAAATCAACATCGCCAAGGAAAATAATGAGTGGCGCGTCACCGGAAAAGTTCTTGAGGCGGTTGTCGCAGCGGACGGCTGCCTGACTCGTCTCCGGTTTCCATTCCCGGGCGAGCATTGGGCGCATGTGCCGAACTACCTTAAGACCGGGACGGGGCTTCCGGGCGAGGCGGGTGCGGGCGGTTCAAGAGGCTGTTACTTTTACAGGGGTGAAATTCTCCGCCTGACCGACATCAAGCCGGATGGAGAGAATGCGTTGATTGCACAAAACAATGAAGCTATGGTCCGTTATGAATTTTCACCGGAGTCTTTGAAGTGGAAATTGACCAACAAGTCCGACAAGCCGATGCAGTTTTTCATGGTTCTCGATCCCACTGTCCAGGCGGTGGCGAACGACAAGGGCGGGATCAAGAAGACGCCCGCCATAGAACTCTGGCCCGACATCACGTTATATCAGGGCAAGCGCCGTTTGAAAGTGAACGGCGTTTCACGGATCTGGGGGCCCGGAGAAGTGATCGGGCACGACTGGCGGCAAAGTTGTTTCCAGGTTCTGGAAGTGACACTCAACCCCAAGGAGACCCGCCTCCTGACGCTTACGCCGGGAATAGCCTCCGACGACGAGGTGAACACTGTCAGGGCAATCGCGCCCGACGTGCCGAATCGCGGATCAAAACAAACGCAGATGATTGCGCCTCTGCCGGCCGTGGACGGGCAATTAACCGTTTTTTCTCCCCGCGACTATCAGGTCTTTCAACGCCGGACGAAATTAAAGGGGACAGTTTTCTTTTCCGGTCATCTGCTTTCGCCCTGCGACAAAGTCGAGTACCGTCTTTCAGGCAGGCCTATGGAGGGGAAATTGAACGAGGAATGGCGAGAACTCCCCCTGAACAGGCAGTTGAATGCGTTCCAGTCTGAGGTTGAGGTTCCTGCAGGCGGCTGGTACCGTGCCGAACTGCGCGCCCTTCTCTCGGGAAAACAGGTGGCGTCGGCCGTTATCGAACGCGTCGGGGTCGGCGAGGTGTTCATCGGGTGCGGACAGTCGAACTCCACCAACTGCGGGGCCGAACCTACGAAGACTGCCACCGGCATGGTCTCAAGCTTCAACGGTGTTGAATGGCAGTTGGCGAACGATCCCCAGCCGGGAACGCACGACGATTCCCGCTTCGGGAGTTTCTGGCCGTCCTTCGGCGATGCGATGTTCGCAAAATACAAAGTCCCGATAGGTGTGGCGGTGACAGGGCAGGGTGGCGCACCGGTATCCGCATGGACACCCGGAAGCCCCGCATTCATTTGGCTGACGACAAGGATGATGGCTCTCGGGAAAGGCGGATTCCGCGCCGTCCTCTGGCATCAGGGGGAAAGCAACGTCAACGGCACTTCCGAGGATTATTATCAGAAGCTTTCAACCACTGTCAAGGCTACACATGCAGTCGCCGGATGCTACTTCCCGTGGTTTGTCGCACAGGTTTCATATACTAATGCCAAGACGCCTTCCTTCGCGTCGACCCGCGATGCGCAGAAACGGCTCTGGGACGAGGGTATCGCATTGGAGGGGCCTGACACCGACACGCTCGTCGGAGACGACAGGGCCGGAGTTCACCTCAGCGTCAAAGGACTGAAGAGGCACGGTGAGATGTGGACGGAGAAAGTAGGAGTTTATCTGGACAAGGTCTTGGCGGAATAATTGTGGAGGAATTTTAAAGTTGATGAGAATACAATGAAGAAGAGATCCTAGAACATGCCTTACGGCATTGACTACAAACAAATTAATAAAGATTTGGAATTTGTTGGTAGTTAAGCCCGTAAGGGCTGTTCTTCTGACTTATAACTGAATCAAATTATAAAAATATAACGGAAAGGATATTGACATGGGAAGAATGGGGTTTGCAGGTTCGATGGCGGCCGCTGCCGGATTGCTGGTGGCGCTGGTTACTGGCGCATCAGCCGCCGAGTGGCGGAAAGTCTACGAGACATCTGAATCCGCCGCGCAGGAATTGCGCGGATTCGGAAGGGTCGATGTGATCCGAGGATCTTACGAGTCGAATGCCGGCAAGGCGTCGTCTACACTGTTCCGCTGCCAGTCGCCGCAGAAGGCGGCTGCCCTCGCCGGCAAGTTCCTGGCCGATCTGCGCCTTTCGCCGGGTGTCGAGGACAGCAAGCTGACAGTCGGGGAGACTGCCGTGCCCGTGCTCACTGTTCCCGGCGCTGCGACCTTCGCAGTATGCGTTGACGGCGCGGAGGCGAGAGTCCTCACCGGTGATACGGCGAAAACCCTGGCAGCGTATTTGGCTGATCAGAAAGGTCTTGCGTCATCCGCCCTCGGGGCAGCCGCGTATCCTACCTATCTCGACCGTTTCGACCGTTACGGCTGGGGCTGGTACGGTCTTGGCGGTTATATCAATGTGCATGACTGGATGGCACGCGCCGCGAAATACGACGGCAAGAAGGGAGTCAAGGATCCACTGGAGGACTTTGATTTCGCCGTAAAACACAAGTTCCGTTTTGAACCGTGGCTTGATCCTGCGAACTTCGACAACAGTGACGGTATTGTCAAAAACACGGAGGCCGACTGGCTGATCAAGAAAGCCAGGGAGGCCGGTCTGCCGCTCTCATCACGCGTTTACGGTCAGGCAGGCGGAGCCGACTGGAGCGCCCGCCGCTTCCCCGACTTAATGGAGCAGCCTGCCGATTTCCTGATGACAGGCTGGCACGGTTTCGGCATGCATCAGACCAGCACACCGCATTTCACCTGGTATGATCTCGACATACACCGTTACATCACAGTCAAGACCATGGATATGATCAGGCCCTATGCAAATGATCCGAACATGATGGGCTGGATGCATCCGCACGGCGAACTCGCGCACAACGAATGGTACGACATCCATGACGACTATTCCGTCAAGGCGCGGAAAAACTGGCAGGCCTACCTCCAGAAGCAGGGAATCACACTCCCCGAACTCTCTAAGATGTACGGCCGCCCCGAGCGTCCGTTCAACGACTGGGATGAGGTGACCATTCCCGAATTTGCGACATTCGCAGGGCTCGGCGGACAAGTCCTCGACCTTAAAGGCCCGTGGTGGGCCCGTGTAGAGAATACCTCCGACACCAAGATAGACGATGCGTGGCTCGCAAAGTCGCCGGAGGACAGGTATGCCGGAGTCAAGGGGAAATGGTGGTCGGGCAATCCTGACGCCTCCTCATGGACCCTCTTCAATATGCCCGGAGACAAAACCATCTACAACCTCATCGCCGACAAGGCCAGTGCGGGAATGACGCTGTGGTTCCGCCGCTCTTTCGACATGACATCCGCCCAGCTTAATCTTAAATCGGCAATCGAAAATCGGCAATCGAAAATCTATTTGTACTGGTTCCCGATGAGCCATGGCGGCGTTCATTCCGGCAAATACGCGCGTTATCACGAGGTGTACGTCAACGGTCAGAAGGCCGGGGACATCGGGCAATGGGGAGCTCTGGACATTACGAAGCTGCTTAAAGCCGGTGGCAACGACATCGCCCTGCATCTGCAGGGCGGCATGTGGGACGGGAGGATTTTCCTGTCGGCCGAGACACCGAAGGTCTTCCCGTACTTCGGCAGGGAGATGAACCAGCTCTGGATCACATGGCACGAATGGCACAAGGATGTGAAGTACGATGGATGGCGGATTGTTCTCGACGGCATGCGCCAAGTCGATCCCGACCGACCGGTCAAGTTCATGGCCCCCATCAAGTTCGGTGAGGACCGCTGGCTGAAACTCGCAACAGAATACGGCGGCTTCGGCCACTTCACAGGAGAGGGAATGTGGTATTTCCCCTGGTACAAGCGCTACAGCTATCTCTATGACCTGCCGGCCACCAGCGAGACCGCCGGCCCGGCCGATGATCTCGGCGACCAGTTCGCTTCTTTCCGCCGCACATTCCTCGCCGGGCTGAACGGACATGACGCCGTCTTCCAGGCGAACGTTTACACCAGAATGCCGGAGCTCAGGAAATTCTGGGAAGATCACAATCCTATTCTCAAGCAGATGGGCAAATACGACCTCTACGGACCGCAGGTGCTGATCTACCGCAGTTCGAAAATGACTACCGGACTCGTTGCCTGGTCGCCGTATCCCGCACTTGGCGAAACGACCCGCCTGATCCAGTCCCCATGGAACTGGGACATCGGACGCGGCACCCTGCAGACAATCGGACAATCCTATCTCTACCTTGACGATGGCGGTGTTGCCGACGGGAAAATGTACGGATACAATGTGATGGTCGACTGCGGTAACGAAACCATGCCCCTGGAAACCATCGCCCAGATCGAGGCGTGGGTGAAGGCGGGCGGCGTTTTTGTCACATTCCCGTTCACCGGACGCAACAGCATGCTCGAGCCTGACACGTGGCCGATCAAAAAACTTACCGCTTGCGAGGTCAGCAAGATCAGGCCCGTAGGCGAAGGCGCTGTCACTGTCAAGAAGGAGCAGAACGTCTTCAAGGCGCTTGCCGGAAAGACCTTCCCGGACAAGGGTGTGTCGATGGACTGGGTGGGTAATAACCTGAACCAGTACAGTGTCGAACTGAAGCCCGGTGCCGACTGCGAGACGCTCGCAACTTTCGAAAACGGCGCGCCCGCGATCGTCAAACGCAAACTCGGAAAAGGCGCAGTGATCGCGCTCGGTTCCGCCTTCTGGCGCAATTGCGAAGATCGCACCGGTGTCTGGTGGCCCGAAAAGATTGAGACTGACTTCTTCGACGACCTGCTCAACGGCGTGGGCTATCCTGCCGCACCGTGCGTTGCCGATGACCGTATGATATGGCCGCAGCCCTACCGTTCGAACAACGGACTCGATCTCGTCACCTGCCTCGTGAGCTGGAACAATGACAAAGATGTCGAGACCACTATCCGGATGCGTCTCCCGAAAAAACCTGTCAGCCTCGTCTCCTATGGGGTTGACGGTCAGAAGAACCTGGCTTTCGACTGGAAAAATGGAGAAGCCGTTGCGAAGATCGTAATGCCGGCCAAGGAAGTCAAGGTGGTCAGGGCAACCGGCTGTCTCGAACCTGCAGATGCGGTGGCGCACTGGTGGGGTTATCAGAAGAGGATCTGGCATGAGCTAGCGAAACCGGTCATCGACTTCACACCTTACACGAAAGGACGCTGGGCCGATCCGACCCTTGATCTGCGTTACGGTGCGAAGCTGACTGATGCCGCACCGGCCGGAGACGCCTGGGGTAAACCGGGATTCGACGACAAGGCTTGGAAGGATTCCTATCTCGGCGTTTTCACAATCGAAGGCGCACCGGCCTCCAAACCGCTCTGGATCCGCAAAAGTTTCACAGTTCCGAAATCATGGAGTTCCGAGGGAGGGAAGATCCGTCTCATCAACGGTTCCTGGTTCGGGATGCATTATGTCGGGGAGGCGAAACTCGCACTTAACGGAGTAATGCTTCAGGATTTCGCTGCCGCGAGATATAACGAATACGATATCACCAAAATGCTGAATGACGGTGAAAACGTGCTGACATACGAGTTCAAGGGTGGGCCGGTGTCCGCCATCATCGGAAATGTGTATCTCTACCACGCTCTTCCGCCGGAGAAGTCAATACCCCTCGACGGTGCCTGGCGCGGACTCGACGCCAAAGGCGCACCTGCCGCAATTACATTTCCGGGCAAAGGCCAGCTGAACTGCCCGGCACGCAGCCTCTATGTTCCTAAGGAGTGGGAGGGACGCTACAATGTCCGGCTTCATGCGGAAGGAAATCGGGAAAGCATCATCGGAGCCTGGATAAACGGGGTGATGGTGCGGCGCCATCATCACGGGCTGGGGAACATCTCCGACATCGACATCACCAACGAGCTGAAATTCGGCCAGGAGAATTCCATTGTCCTGCATCCGAATACCATGACGTCCGGCAAGGCGCTCAATTGGGACATCCAGAAAATCAGCATAGACCTCTACGGGGCTGAATCTCCGGTAAAATGACAACCATGCCAAATTGCGTTAGCCGGGAAATGGGAATCTGCTGTAGCAGCGGCACTCTGCTGCCGCTTCCCAGGGAGAAGACGCGTCAGCGGAGTGACGCGGCTACAGCAGTAGAAACGCCGGCACCTTGCCGGCATCTTTAATTAAATCGTATAGGAAATTGTATTTTTGTCTTGGATAAAATGTTTATGTTAATTTTAACGCTGAAAGCGTGCAGTAATATAGCCTATGGTTTCAACCATAGGGACTATGAGCATTTTGATTGCGTCCTGAAGGGACGAAGTGTATCCATGTTTTTGGGTTTGCTCCTTAAAAACAACTCCGTCTCTTCAAGACGGATGGGGTGTGTATGATCTACCTGTGGTTGAAACCACAGGCTGTATTACCTTATCCCTCCGGGATAGAGAGAAAATTAATGTAAGAAGAATGGAAATAACAGAATTAAATATCCTGTCAAAATATTAAGTCCCGGCGGCAGCCGGTTAAGTCCGATTTACACTTTGTCCAACATATTTTTTTCATGAAAGGAAAAAAATCATGAATCAGTTCAAACGCTTGCTGGCGCTGACGGCATTATCCGTGGCGGGATTTGCATTCCCAATATCCGCGAAGGCGGCAGATTCCTGGGACGAGTTGTTCCGTGTGCAGACACCGGCGACGCAGACGCTGCGCGGATTCGGGAGGGTCGAAACTGATTCCGCCGGTTATCAGAACGGTAAACAGAGGGTCTGGGTGCAGACATTCCGCTGCGAGAGCGGCGAAAAGGCTGCGGTTGTAATCGGTAAATTTCTGGCCGACCTCGGGCTTTCCCCTAAGGTGGAAACGGTAAAAATCAAGGCCGGCGGACAGGATGTCCCGGCCGTTGCGGCCGCAGGCGGAATGCTATTCATCGGCTGTGTAAACGGTTCCGAGGGTCGTGTCATTTGCGGCACCGGCAAGGACGGTCTCGAGGCGTTTCTCAAAGCACGTCCTGAATTGGCGCGCGGCGCGGTGGACAAGGCTGCATATCCGACATATCTTGACCGTTTCGACCGTTACGGCTGGGGATTGTACGGTCTGGACGGCTATCGGAACACTCATGACTGGATGGGGGTGGCCGCCAAACTTGACGGCAAGAAGGAACTCAAGGATCCCTATGAGGATTTCCAGTGGCTGGTCAAATTGAAGAACCGTTTCGAACCGCATCTGGATCCGGACGGCACCCTGGGGAATGCGGACGGGATCATCACCAACGCCGACGATGACTGGACTGTCAAGCTTGCGAAGGAGCAGGGACTGCCTGTCACATTCCGCCTCTACGGATCTGCGCAGTCGAACTATCACGGCTGGTTGCTGCGCCGTTTCGGCCAGTACCAAAACCAGCCTGCTGATTTCCTTATTCCGCGTATCGGTTCCTACGCGGTGGAGATGATGCAGTCCTGGTATGCGCCCGACGCACACCGATATCAGGCGGTGAAGGCGATGGAGATGGTGAAAAAATACACTGACGAACCACATGTGATGGGATGGATGCACCCCTACGGCGAGATCCAGGTGGGCACCTGGGAATACGACCACGGTGATTACGGCCCTTATGCGCGGGCAAGCTGGCAGGAATACCTGCGGAAACAAGGCTGTGACTTGGCGGAAGCCTCCCGTCTCTATGATCGGAAAGTGTTGTTCGGCGACTGGGAGCAGATACCGGTGCCGGAATTTGCGACATTCGCAGGACTCGACGGACAAGTCCTTAATCTTGGCGGAAAATGGTGGTCGCGTCCCGAAGTCAGTATTGACGAAAAGATAGATGACGCCTGGTGGAAGAAATCTCCGGAGGAGCGTTATCAGGGGCTTCGCGAGAAATGGTGGCTGGGTGCGGCCGATGGCAAAGACTGGAAACTGGTCAACGCTCCGGGCGGCGGCGGTCTGCCGCAGAAGACAAGCGCTGCCTGCACCACTTGGTTCAAGCGCTCTTTCGCCCTCACTCCCGACCAATTAAATCGGCAATCGGCAATCGGCAATCAACAATCTAAAATCTATCTCTTCTGGTTCCCGATCAGCCATGACGGAATTCATTCGGGGGTCAACAAACGCTATCATGAGATATACGTTAACGGTGAAAAGGCGGGTGAAATCGGCATGTGGGGCGCGGTGGATGTCAGCCGTTTCTTAAAGTCCGGCGACAACCAGATCGCGGTTCGTCTCCAGGGCAACCTCTGGCAGGGGCGCATTTTCCTTTCCAGCGAGGAGCCGAAAGTTTTTCCCGCTCTGGGAGAAAACAAAAACCGTCTGTGGGTGTTATGGCGGCAATGGCTGGTTGATAAGCCGACTGAGGATATAGCCACAGTAGCGGAAGGCATGCGCCAGGCCGACCCGGACCGTCCGATCAAGATCATGGCGCCGATACATCTGGGCCCGACCCGCTATCTGCGCCTGTCCCGGGACTACGGGATGTACCCGCACTTCACGGGTGAGGGGATGTGGTATTTCCCGTGGTACAAACGCTATTCTTATCTTTATGACGTGCCGGGCTCCAGTGAAACCTCGCAGCCGGCTCCGAGCGACGATCCGAAATGCTCGGAACAGTTCAATTCCTTCCGCCGCGTCTTCATGGCCGGCCTGAACGCGCACGATCCGGTATTTTTCACACAGACCTACTCCCGCAGTCCATACCTTCGACCATGGTGGGAATCGCACCAGGTCGTCCTGCATCAGATGGGACGCTACGACCTCTTCGGTCCGCAGGTGCTGATCTTCCGCAGCAATATGCTGGAGACCAGCATTATGCCGATCAACCCATACCCCGAGATCGGTGATTCCAGCCGCTACATCCAGTCGGCATGGAACTGGGACATCGGACGCGGCACATTGCAGACGCTGGGCCAATCCTATCTATATCTTGACGAGCGCGGCATAGCAGACGGCAAAATGAACGGCTACCGTGTCATGGTCGACTGCGGCAACGAGATCATGTCCGAAGAGACGCGGCAGGCAATCGCCGACTGGGTGCGGGCCGGAGGAACCTTCGTCGCGCTCCCCTTCACCGGTCGAAGCAGCCTGAAGAAGTTTGATTCGTGGCATATCCAGGAGCTTACCGGCTGCGGAATCGGCAAGCTGCGGACACCCGGTACCGGTAAAGTCAACATCAAGCCAGACCAGTCGATTTTCAAAGCCAACGCCGGCAAGAGTTTTCCAGACAGCGGTTCGTCTATGGACTGGGTTGGCAACGAACTAAACAAGTACAGTGTCGAGTTGAAGCCCGGAGCTGACTGCGAAGTGCTGGCGAAATACGAGAACGGCGAAGCCGCCGTGGTAAAGCGCCGTCTCGGACAGGGATCGGTCATAACTTTCGGCAGTCTGTTCTGGCGCAATGCGAAGGACGCAATGGGCATCTGGTGGCCGAAGGCGCCTGAGACTGAAGTCATCGGCGACATGCTGGACGGCCTCGGTATGAAAGCGCTCTGCGAGACAGACGGCAACCTCGTGTGGCCGCAGCCGTACCGCTCGAACAACGGCATGGACTGGGTGACCGTCCTGACAAGCTGGAATGAAGACAAGGATGTGACTTCGACATTGCGTTTGCGTCTGCCGACTAAGCCGATGGCTCTCGTGAGTTTTGGCGTAGACGGTGAAAAGGAACTGCCCTTCACCTATAAAGACGGCATCGCCGAGACCAAGATTCTCATGCCGGCCCGCGAGGTCAAGGTGGTGCGGGCGCTTGGTGTCACAGATCCCTTCGATGCGGTGAGCTACTGGTGGAACTATCAGCAGCGCATGTGGCATGAGCTACTCAAGCCCACACTGGATCTTA
>JBAZRS010000028.1:0-17296 GCA_041662825.1 Victivallales bacterium
TCCTGTATGATTCCCGTGAACATGTATTTCCAGAATTTGGTGCAAGTTCCAGGAATATATATCATGTGGGATGATTAACCAGTCATATTTTTCCGGCAAGCGGGAAAATATCATATGCCGGTGCTCTGCTTGATTATGCTCCAACTTTTGCTATATTCCTATTGTTATGAAAATCAAAGCTTTTATCAGGCATTATCGTAGATTCTGATCCCCCTGATTGCTTCGCGGAGATGCATGGGGCATGAGCTACTGAGGAATGGACGATGAAACTATGTAATCATACCCTCGCCATTCTGACCTTCCTGCTGCCGACGCTGATGGCCGTGCTGCATGCTGCCGAACCGCCGAAGGTTAAAGAACAATTGCCCGATGTCCGTCAGTGGCTCTCGGCGAACTACGATGAAGCGTTTTTTCAAGGGCGTACAGTGTGTGGCGAGGAGGCGCTGACGTTCTGGATGCAAAGCGCCGAATGGCGCCGACATCCCAAACGCGAGTATACCATCATTACGCAATTCGAACGTCTTCTCACCGGTGATGCGCAAGAGGTCGCCAAGGTCAACAAAGAGATTGTCGATGAATGCCGCCGCATTCTCGCCGATGTGAATAATTGGTACAAGAAGGACTCGGAGAAGCGTGAGCCGGTATTCTGGATGCTCCTTGCGTTGCGCTTACCCGACCGCCTGACTCCGGAGACACACCGAGTCATTCGCGAGACATTGCGCGCACTTGATCTCGGCGATAAGAAATGCACATACATCAATTGGATGGGGACCCCCGGAGCCAACGGGGCCAACTGCCATGGATACATTACGCCACTGTCACTCGCCCCGGCTCTGATTGACGACGCAAAAGTCCGCGAAGCCGGCGCCCAGGCGTTGCGCTTAGAACTCGCCCACATGAACAGCACCGGAGATGTGCAGGAATTCAATGTGCTGGAGAGCCATTGGAACGGAACTGGGAGTTGGGAGGCGATCAAGCGTTACATCCCCGATCCGCGCTTGCGGCGAATGGCGCGGCTGATTTCCGAACGGCTCTGGGTCAACCGTTTTCTCACATGGTCACCCGCCATTGAGCGGATCACCGGGCCCGGCAGCCGCATGGCTCCAAGCGAGTGGCTCGGTTGCGACAATGAACGCGCTCTCTTCGCCACCGGCCTCACCAGGCCAATCTGGATCAACTTCTTCTTCCCATGGGACGGATGGGATTCACGCATGTACCGTAGCGGCTGGCCACTGGCGCAGACCGAAGCCTGTGTCCCAGATTTGCCGGCATATCTGCAGGATTTGGCATGGAGCAAATCGTTGCCAAACTTACTGCAATGCCGTGTTTCCCTGAGGAGACACTGGCCGACTTATCCGAAACTGTCAGGTGTTCCCGAACCTGATCCGATGCGGCCAATGAAATACGTCAACTACCAGGGCCGAGGTTACACTCTAGGATCTACTACCTCGTCGTGGGTCGTCAACCCCTGTGTCGTCGCAGCCTCCGCATGGTGGAACAACAGCCGCAACCCGAGCGCCCCGCTGGGCAGTCCGGAGAGGTTCTGCGTGCTTTACCCGCACTATGTCTTCAACGGTATGAGCTTTCTTGACAAAGGAGGCATCTATTACGATGGCTCCAACGGCCAGCCACTCAAGGATGAAAAGGGCGGCGAGTGTGGCCCGTTTATACGCGAATTCATTGACTTCGGCCGCGTCGGCACGCTCCAGGACCGAAGCACGCTGCTGCTCTCCTACACGCCCAAAACAGGCACACACCTTCCCGGCCAGAACTTAATAAAGGACAAGGTGCAACGCGCCAGTGCCGCGATGTTCCTGTTCCGATGGACCGACGGTACCGACGGACTCTTCATAAACCGCGAACCGGTTCTCAGCCTGCCACGCGAACTGAAGCCGGGCGACTGGTGGTTCATCGAGGACGGCGACGTATATGCCGCTGTTCGTCCGCTCAAGGCGACACAGTTGCGCGGCGGCAAGACGACGCTGGAGAAACGTACGCGTCACATCGTACTTTATCAGGACAATGTCGCCGCCGCCAACATAATCGGCATCGCCGACGCCGACTGGGTGAAGGCGCGCAGCGGTTTCATCGTGGAGATGGGAGAGAAGGCCGAGTTCGGCTCCTTTGCGCAGTTCCAGAACAAGATCCTCGCTGGAAGAGTTACTGCAGATGAAGCCGACGGCTTCACGCGCCACATAACCTATGCGCGCAACGACCGCAGCCTGGAAATGCGCTGGCACAGCTACACGGAAGCTTACGCGACCCGCAAGATCAACGGCCGCGACGACCCCTGGACCCGTTTCGCGCTGTCACCTGAGTTTGCCGTCAGCGACAGCGGCCAACTTGCCGTGAAAGACGCAACACTCGCCACCACGCCGGGCAAGACGCTGTGGCTGCTCGCCTGTGCACCATCACGCACCTGGGTCGCCTATCAGCCCAACCCTGATACGGAACTGCCGCTGACACTCGTCTGTCCCGCCGGCCGGCTGACTTGCGAGCGATTCCCGTTGGGCAAGATTGTGGTGACGCAAACAGACAGTGGTGAAATTCAGGTTGATGCCGATTCCGAACCGGTCCAGTTGAATCTCGACACGAAAGTTGCCGCAGTCAGCGCCCGCTTCAACGGTTCCGCCGCCAAGACGACGCGCGCCGCTTCAGGCCGTTGGATGATTAGCTCCAAATAATCCCTGATAATCCGGGTTTTCATGAATTAATCAGACTAAAGGGAACCTTAAAAAAATTGGCATGTTGCGCGTGGCAGGAGATTTCCGCTAATTTGACGACCCGTCTTTTCAGCAAGAAGAATTGCGGTCAGGAATACCTGCATCCCTCTGGAAAAGATCCGTTGTTGATATATTTTTGTCCGCATGGACAAAAATATCATGACTGAGAAAATGCCGAAAAAACTTGTGGCTGCAATAAGCGGGGGGGTCGACTCCAGCGTAGCCGCCGCAATGGCCATTGAGCAGGGCTGCGAACTTATCGCGGTGACCCTCAAAATGCGCTCATGTGAAAATCCCCCCGACAAGAGGAAGTCATGCTGCGGAATCGAGGATGACATGTATGCCCGCGGAACGGCGGAGAAACTCGGAATCCCTCATTATTTCCTTAACGCCAAGGAGCAGTTCGAGGAAAAGGTGTTGCGTTCGGCATGGCGGGAATACGGCCTTGGCAGGACTCCGAACCCCTGTGCCCTCTGCAACCGCCACCTGAAATTCGGCGCACTCCTCGACTATGCGGTGAAGATCGGGGCCGACGGAATCATCACGGGGCATTACTCGAAAATTGAAAGGACCGAATCCGGGGTTTCCCTTCATCGCGGAGTTGACCCCGGAAAAGACCAGTCCTACTTCCTTTTCGGTCTTACCCCCGAACAGCTCGGTAAATCATATATGCCCCTGGGTACTTTCACAAAACTGGAAGTCCGCGAAAAGGCGCGCTCGTTCGGCCTTCCCAATGCCGACAAAACTGAAAGCCAGGATGCCTGCTTCGGCTTCAGGGATGAGACTTTTGCACAAACCCTCTGCAGCCTCTTCAAGGGAAATCCCAAAAAAGGGTTTATAAAGGATAAATCCGGCAAGATTATCGGCGAACACGCCGGAGTCCATCTCTTTACCATAGGACAGCGCAAAGGCCTGGGAATAGCGCTCGGGACTCCCGCCTATGTCGTCGGAATCTGCGCCGAGTCAGGAGATGTAATCGTCTCCAAGGACGAAAACGATCTCTTTTCGGATCGGCTGACAGCTTCCAACCTCAACTGGCAGGCTGCGGATTTCGCAGGGCGGGCATTCAGCTGTCTTGCGCAGATCCGCTACAGAAGCAAGGCGGTAAATGCGGAAGTTACACCGTTGTCTGAAGACAGGGTTGAGGTGAAATTCAAGAACCCCCTGCGCGCCATCACACCCGGGCAGGCCGTAGTTTTCTATGAAAATGACCGCCTTATCGGCGGCGGATGGATTGACTAGGCATTCAAAAACACGATAATTGGCAATATTTTCGATTATTATGTTTATTTGTCGAAGATTTATGCTATTTTTTAGGCTTCTTGTGTATTTCACTATAAGTTTATACTTGGTTTTCAAAATAAATAAATAATTTGCATATCATGTGGAGGTTTTTTTGTGTCGAAAATTTTTGTGACAGGAATAACGGGCCTGATCGGCAGCGCTTTTTCAGCAATGCTCCTTGAACGTTGTGATGATATTCAGATTATTGCACTTGTCAGGGGCTCGGACTTCTGCAGCGCCAGGGACAGGGTTGACCAGATAATACACGATCAATGCATGTTTGACGGAAGACCAGAGCTTGCCAATTCCATAATAGGACGAATCAAGACGATCGACGGTGAAATCCTGTCTGTGGACGAAAAGGATTTGTTTAAAAAGCTCAAGGGCGTTGATACTTTCTTCCATTGCGCCGCCGATGTGAATTTCGGCAAGGATCCGGAAGGCAAAACCTTAAAGACAAATCTTGAAGGCACCCGTAAAATGCTTGCCCTTGCGGCAAAACTCAAGGTAAAATCCTTCCATTATGTAAGCACCGCGTATGTGGCCGGAAAACACAAGGGAAATGTCCCGGAAGACGGCCTTGTCGCGAAGGATTTCAACAATTCCTACGAAAAAAGCAAATTCATGTCCGAACAGCTTGTCAGAAGCTCGGGTATTCCCTTCTCCATATACAGGCCCTCTATCGTCGTAGGCAGGATCTCCGACGGGAAAATAAGAAAGCCCCTCGCCTTCTACAGGGTTCTCGAATTCATGGCCAAGCTCAAGAAGCACCGCTCTTCCAAAATGAAAATTAATCCTCTAATGACAGTCTCGCTTAATTTAAGGCTGAAAGCCGCTCCCTCCGACAAGATTTATTTTGTTCCGGTAGATTATGTGCAGAAATGCATCGTCGAATTATTCCTGAATGCGCCTGCCTGCAACAAGACCTATCACCTTACCGGCAACAGCCCGGTATCTACGAGAATGATCGGTGAAGCCATTTGCAGGGCCCTGGGGATAGACGGGGTGGCAGTTGAAGCCGAGGTTGAACATCCTTCTCCGGATGAAAAAGTCGTACAGAAATTCCTCTCTGATTTCCTGCCCTATTTCTCTTCACAGGGTGTTTTTGACGTCAAAAACACAAGGGAGACCCTAGGATGCCCATCTGTTGACTGGGTCATGGACACCGACAATCTCGAGAAGATAATCCACGGATTCTATCTCGACCGATATCCCGAGCTTTTCCAGGGGCGCTAAACTCCAGACACATATTTTCAATTATCTGTTTAAATTTTCCGTCGCGGAAATTTTTTCTTGCCAATTCGATACTCAAAAAGGGATTATCCTCTCCTCATCCTCCAGATTAGGGACGCTATGAAGAATCCCATTGATATCAGGACTATTGTCGCACCTGTGGCAGTTCCGAAGCAGAAGGAAATTATCAGACCCGACACTCCCGCTATCACACTGATGATGACTGCGTTGAGGGTGTAGCTGGAAATGTTTCCCGCCACGTTCCTGGATGCGGCCGCAGGCAGTATCAGCATGGAGTTTATGACGAGAAGCCCGATCCACTGTATGCTTATTGTCACAACCATCGCAACGGTCAGCGAGAAAATGAACTCGACCAGCCATACGTTGATCCCGCGGCTTTGCGCAAGGGAGCGGTTCAGGCTTACGATGAAAAGCCTGTTGAAAAAAAACACCCACAATACCAGGACCGCCCCGATGACGATGAAAAGCCTTGTTATTTCTGGCTTGGAAATGGTCAGGATGTCGCCTACAAGGAACTTCGAATATTTGTTTATGCCTCCGTATTTGGAGAGGATGACAAGGCCCAGCGCGACACTGAAGGCCATTACAAGCCCCACTATCGTGTCGGTCGAAGCGGCGCTGTAACGTCTGAGGACTGTTATGACCAGGGTGAGCACGCCCGCAAAAGCGAGCATCGCCCAAGTCGGGTCGGCGAGGCCGGCAACTGCGCCTATGGCGATTCCCGTGAGGGCTGCATGCCCCAGCGCCTCGGAAAAGAAGGTCATCTGGTTGTTTATCACCATGCAGCCGAGCAGGGCGAAGAGGGGGGATACGAAAAGCACTGCGAGAAGCGCATCCCTCATGAATTCATAATGCGCCCATTCAAAGGGCATCTGCGATATGAGCGTGTGCCAGAGTTCCATTTTACTTATTTCCGATTTGCGATTTTAAATTTCCGATTTCTTCTTTTAGAGAGGTGCATTTATTCTTCGATGCCTCAGAGCTCCTGTTTTTCCCGTTTGATCCGGCGTGTGCATTCGGGACATTCATGCCTTTCGACAAGAGGCTCCCCGAGTTTCTTTATTTCGGATTTCACGGCGGAATAATTGATCCCGAAGATCGCCTTGATCTCTGGAGATGAAAGGACTTTTTCAGGAGTCCCCTCGCAGAGCATGGCCCTGTTGAGGAGGATCATCCTGTCTGCGAAATTCGCAACCTCGGCGATGTCGTGGGATATCAGGAAAATGGACAGGTCGTATTCCCGTCTGAGGCGGGAAACAATCCTGTAGAATATTTCGATGCCCGACTTGTCGACACCCGCTATCGGCTCGTCCAGGAGTAGCAGGTCCGGGATCGGACTCAGCGCAAGCGCAAGCATAACCCGCTGGAACTGGCCGCTGGAAAGCTGGGAAATCTTCATGTCCGCATAACTTTCGGCTTCAACCATCCTCAGCATGTCCATGGTTTTATTTTTTGATGAGCATGTTTGTCCAAGCCATATGGGGAAAGAGGTGTTTACCGATCCGAAAAGGTCGAGGACGCTCACTGGCGACGTCTTGTCTATGTCCAGCTTCTGCGGCACATAGCCGATTCTCGGTTTTCCGAAGGAACTGCCGTCCGAATGCACAAAAGAAAGTTCCCCGCTGTGGGGGATTTCCCCGAGCATCGCCTTCAGGAGCGTCGTTTTCCCGGCCCCGTTCGGACCGATAATGGCGGTGAGTTCACCGCAATGGACATGCAGGTCGAACGCTTTCAGGATCAGGTTGTTCCCGATGGAAACACCGAAATCGGTCAGGCGCGTACAGCAGCCGCCGCAGGGCGGTGGCGGTCTTTTCAGTTTATCAATTATTCCGGGCATATGCCCCTTTCAAGGCTTAAAACTTTCGAACTTTCGCATTCCCGCACTTCCGAACTTCTTAATTTAGTGCTTCGGCTGCTTCCTTTTGACACCGGCTTCCTTGCAGACTATGTGGACTGCATGACAGTCGCCACACTGTTCGATGACGTGATCCTTGTTGAACAGTTCCCAGTGCTTCCTCTGGTCCGGGGTGAAAATCCCTGTTCCGCCGCAGAGGGGGCATGCGTTGTTCAGAGCGCTCAGGATAGCAGACCTGATGAACTCGGAACGGTTCGGAATGTTGTGTAGAGCCTTAAGCAGCGGACCGTCGGCCTTGAATGTCATTACAATGTTTTTCTTAACCATGAAACACCCCTTCTCCAGTAATAATTGAGACAACAGTATTACTAAATATTACTTTGTCAAGGAGTGTAAAATCATTGACAGGCGTACAATGGATAATATATTAAAAAATAGCAAACAAACCAAGGAGGCGGGGATTATGAAGAAAATGTCTTTTGTGTTGGCGGTTCTTTTCTGTGGGGCTTGGCTGGTTTCAGCGCAGGCCGTAAATGATAAGAAGGCTCCGGAGTTAAAACCTTACAACGATTGGACTATCTTCCAAATAGGATTCTTCCCCGGCGTTCCGTGCGGTACAGGCAATTCAAACGTGTACGGGTTCAAGCTTGGCGCGCCCATGGTTGACGGCTACGGGAGAGTTGACGGATTTGAAGCTTCTGTCCTCTATAGCGGAACAGATTATATAAAAGGCTTCCAGGCGACCGGGGCGGGTCCTTCGATCGCCAAGGAGGTTGAGGGTATCCAGGCCTCATGGACAGGTCCGACAATTGCAAACAAAGTCACCGGCCTTCAGGCAAGCTGCTCGGTGAATGTCGCAGAAGACATCATAGGGTTTGAACCCGGACTTGTGAACATCGCAAAGAATGTCCGCGGATTTCAGGCATCCGCCGTGAACATCGCTGAAAAAGTCGTTGGCTTCCAGATGAGCGCGGTGAACATTACAAAAGAGCTGACTGGATTTCAGTTCGGCGCCTTCAATTACAGCAAAAAGAACGGTGTGCAGTTAGGCGCCGTAAACATCATTGAAGACGGATGGATTCCTTTCACATTATTCTTCAACATCAAATATTAATTTATAAGCCCACCATATATAAGGAGAAAATAATGAAAAGCATGATCTTAAGTTTCATGATAATTGCCTGTTTGACTGCGAATGTGTTCGCTCAAGACGCCGCCGCCGCGAAGCAGCCCGTGAAAAAAGATGCCGCCGCTCCGGTTTTAAACGACTGGGAATTCTTTGAACTCGTTTTCATACCGGGAGTGCCTTCTTCTTCCCGCTATTCGAAAATATACGGCATAAAGATAGGCGCCCCGATTTCAGGCGGCTCCGGGATAGTTGACGGACTTGAGGCAAGTTTATTCGCGTCAATGACCGCAAATGTGAACGGCTTTCAGACAGCGGGATTTTATGTTGAATCCCAGAAAGTTAACGGACTCCAGTTCAGCATCGTGAATTCCGCCGATGATGTAGGTGGAGTTCAGTTGGGCATTGTAAACATTGCCCAGAAAAAAGGGTTTCAGATTGGCCTTGTAAATTATATCAAAGACGGCGCAGTCCCGTTTCTGCCGATTGTCAACTTCAATTTTTAATCAAATGAAATCGAAAAAGGCGCGGTCCAAAAGATCGCGCCTTTTTTGTTTGGGATCCGGCAAATCATGACAACAGTGAATATCAGGGGAATCAGCAAACAGTATCTGCCCGGAAATCCCGTCTTGCTTCCGCTTGACCTCTGCGTCAATTCCGGAGAACTGTTCTTCCTTCTCGGCCCTAGCGGCTGCGGCAAGTCCACCCTGCTGAGGATCATAGCCGGTTTTGTAAAGCCGGACAGCGGAAGCGTCAGCTTTGACCGGCAGGACATAACCTCCATGCCGCCTGAAAAACGCCAGACCGCAATGGTTTTCCAGAATTACGCATTATGGCCCCATATGACAGTATATGAGAATGTGGCTTTCGGGCTGAATGCAGCAGGGATTAAAAATCCGGATCTCGACCGCAGCGTGAAAGCCGCCCTGGAAACAGTTCAGCTTGGCGACTTTCATGACCGCAAACCCACATCCCTCTCCGGAGGACAACAGCAGCGGGTTGCGCTGGCGAGAGCCCTGGCGGTGAATCCCAGGATACTCCTGCTGGATGAACCTCTGTCAAACCTTGATGCCAGGCTTCGCGACTCGATGCGAGTCGAAATCCGCCGCATATGCAAAGAGCGGCAACTTACGGCGATTTACGTCACACACGACCGCAAGGAGGCGCTCAGCATGGCAGACCGGATTGCGGTGATCGACAAAGGGTCAATACAGCAGACTGGAACTCCTGAGGAACTGTACCGAAGACCGGCGAACCGCTTTGTCGCCAGCTTTCTCGGCGAATGCAATTTCATTTCCGGCAGAGTGATTTCAAATGAAAAAGGCAAAACCGTTGTCGAAACCGCTCTTGGAAACTTAACCTCTACATTGCAGGTACCTGACGGTAATTTGGAAACAAGCGTCCTGATCCGCCCGGAAAACATTCTGCTTGGCGGCAACGCTGAACTCAACAGTTTTGACGCGGTCGTAGAAAGCGGGATGTTTCTAGGAGAGACCGCCGTATGGAACATCAATTCAAACGGATGCAGGCTGACTGGAACCGAACTGGGAACAAAACTAAGGATGCCGGGAGATAAATGCCGTTTCAGCATTGCCCCGGAAAATGTCGTTATCTTGTAGTTTTTCAGAAAAAGAACGAACTTTTTCTGAAAAACTATTCTCTTATACTATGAAGAAATTTTTTCCGCAGGAAAAAATTATAGAACTATGGACTTAAGGATACCGCTTTATGAGTTCTGCAAATGGTTCGGATAGCAAAGCATTGTTCCGACGCCTGCTTTTTGCGTTCCTGCCGCTTGCCGTACTGATTGCAATTCCGCTGATCCTCCGTCCCAACCCGGAAGGGAAAGATATTTCCGCCAAAGAGCGCCTGATAATAATTTCACCCCATGCGGAACCGATAAAATACGAGTTTGAACACGCTTTCAGAAAATATTACCTTGAAAAATTCGGGAAGGATATCGTTTTCGATTGGCGGAGTCCGGGCGGCACATCCGACATCGTCCGCTACATTAACGACCGTTACGAAGCCGCCTTCCGTCAGCACTGGGAATCAAATCCGGAGAATGGGAGCTGGAATAAAACCATAGCGGGCGCGTTCAGCAACCAGCGTCTTGACCGTACGCCGCCGGATGCGCCGCCTGAAGCCGTGAAAGCGAGAAAAACATTTCTCTCTTCGAATGTCGGAATCGGAATTGATCTGTTTTTTGGCGGTGGCGCTTACGACCATGCCAAGCATGCCGACAAGGGTTATGCAGTGGATGCGGGGATTCGGGAACTTCATCCCGATTGGTTTACGGATGATATAATACCGCGCGAATTCAGCGGAGAAACCTTATACGATAATAAAGGCCGCTATTACGGGGTATGTCTTGCCTCGTTCGGCATCTGCTACAACACTGACAGGATAAAATCCATGAGTGATTCTTCTCCACCCGTTGCCTGGCACGATCTGGGCGAACCGCGCTTCTTCCAACAGATAGCCGTCGCAGATCCCACGAAGTCAGGCTCAATCAACAAGTGCTTCGAAATGATAATCCAGGAATCAATGGCGGAAGCCGTTGAGAAGGATAAGTTGAATGGAAAAACCGCCGGTTGGGCGGACGGACTGAACCTGATAAAAAGGATTGCCGCCAACTCCAGATACATCACCGATTCCGCCGGCAAAGTTCCGCAGGACGTCGCCAATGGAAACACTGCGGCGGGCATGTGCATCGACTTCTATGGTCGTTCCGAAGCGGAATGGACGGAACTGCAGTCCGGTGTTGCGCGTGTGCTTTACGTTTCCCCGCGCAACGGCACATCGGTTTCACCTGATCCGATACAGCTTCTGCGAGGTTCGCAAAACCCGCAGGCGGCGCGGGCGTTCATCGAATTTGTCCTTTCAAAGGAAGGGCAGAAACTTTGGAATTTCCGGCTGGAAACCCCCGGCGGTCCGCTGAAGTACGCCCTGCGGCGCACCCCGATACGCAAAGACATGTTTGTCCCCGAATACCAGCGCTTCATGTCCGACAAAGATTATGATCCGTACAGTGCAAGTGAAGGTTTCAAATACCATGCTGAATGGACCGCACCGTATTTCAACCTTATCCGGACCATGATAAAATGCATTGCCCTCGACCCGCAGCCGGAACTGAGCAAAGCCTGGCAGGATATCATCAAAGCAGGCGGTCCGGAAGCCGTGCCGCAGGCGATGGCCGAACTCAGCAAACTGCCGTTCTCTTATGCCGATGCCGCAAAAAACGCCGCCCTGCTCTCCACAAACAGGGACTGGACGATGCTGGACGTGATCCGACTCAGGCGTGAATGGACAGAACAATCACGTCTGAATTACCTTAAGGCGTCAGAGCTGGCGGAGGACGGCAAATGAATTATTTAAGATACACGGCTGCCTTTTTCCTGCTTTTGTTTTTTGCGGTCTTCCTGCTTCTGCCAGTTTACACGGTGATCGAGCAGGGATTGAACTTTCCCATGCTCCTCGAAATATTCAGGAGTTCCATCTATATGGAGGGGCTGCTGAACTCATTCGCGATCGCCGTGGTCACCACACTGATGGTTTTTGTCATCTCGCTGCCTCTGGCCATAGTGTATGACAAGTTTGAATTCCCGGGAAAAAAGCTGAGCAACCTGTTCATCATGCTGCCTCTGATTCTTCCGCCGTTTGTAGGCGCGCTCGGATTTCAGCACCTGCTGGGAAATTACGGTGTATTCAATACTTTACTGGCAGGTTTCGGTCTAGCACCTGTAGACTGGCTGGGAGGGCACGGCCGTTTCTGGTCGGTCTGCCTGATCGAAGCGCTGCACCTGTATCCGATCCTGTATTTGAATTTGGTCACGGCTCTTGCAAACATTGACCCCGCAATGGATGAGGCTGGCAGAAATCTCGGGGCCGATCGCTGGTACCGATTCCGGAAGATCACCCTGCCTCTTGTCAAACCCGGAATGCTTGCCGGCGGAAGCATCGTACTTATCTGGAGCTTCACCGAACTTGGCACACCTCTAATGTTCGGATATAACCGTGTCACCACCGTCCAAATCTTCAACGGAATCACAGAGTTGGAGACAAATCCTCTCCCATATTCGCTGGTGCTGGTCATGCTGCTGATCGCCGCAGGCCTTTACATGCTCTCAAGGTTCGCATTCGGCGGAAGTTCAGCCGGAACAGCCACCAAAGGGCTTTCCGGTTCCTCGGCAGTCGCAATTGCAGGCTGGAAAAAATATCTTCCGCTGGCGCTTATGCTGGGAATAACCTTTTGCGCCACACTGCCGCACATCGCACTGATCCTGACCGCCTTTTCCAAAGACTGGTACGGCACAGTCCTGCCTCATGTCTATTCCATGATGCACTTTGAAAATGCGCTCTCGGATAAAATTGTCGTTCCGAGCATCCTCAACAGCCTGAAATATTCCGGCATAGCCATGGTTTTCGCACTGGCTTCAGGATTTCTTACTGCGCTCCTTGTTGTCCGCTGGAAACTGAGGGGCGCAATCCTGTTCGACATGCCGTCAATGCTGCCGCTTGCCGTACCCGGCATAATCATGGCATTCGGCTATCTCAGCCTCTCGGTCCGTTTCAGCTGGGCACGCGAATTCATGAATCCGATAACAAATCCGACCATGCTCTTGGCGGCGGCATATGCGGTGCGCCGTCTGCCGTATGTGGTGAGGGCCGCAGCCGCAGGACTGGAGCAGACGCCTGTTGAACTTGAGGAGGCGGCGAAGAATCTCGGGGCCAGTTCCTTCATGACAATTCGCAAGATAACGGTTCCTCTGATCAGCGCGAACCTGATTGTCGGCGCCCTGTTTGCGTTCAGTTTCTCCATGCTCGAGGTGTCCGACTCACTGATCCTGGCGCAGAAAACAGTCTTCTATCCGGTCACAAAAGCGATATTCGAACTATCCCAGATCTTGGGTTCCGGTCCCTACATCGCCTGTGCGTTTGGTGTCTGGGCGATGCTCTTCCTGGCCTGCACTCTTGCTGCGGCCTCCGCGCTTCTCGGCAAGAAAATGGGTGCTCTGTTTCGTTTGTAGTAGCGAAGTTTATTGCGCATTCACCGCTCTTTGAATTTCACCGCCAAGAAACAAAGACACAAAGGAATCAGTGAATGTCAAGGGAGGGCTGCAGGAGGGACATCCTCCGTTTTCTCCTCTTTAGGGAACCTCTAAAAATTCGCATTTGGCGCGTTGCGGAAGATTTTTGAAAGCTCAAAAAGAATTTCCGAAAGTAGGCGTATCGAGCGATACGCCGAGAGAGGAACATTCTTTCTTGAGCCAAAAAGATCCGCAACCCAAAGGGCGACAGATTCTTATGGATTTCAGCGTTGTCTCAAATCCGGTCACAGCCCACAACGGGGCTGCTCCCGGCGTTTGTTCCTAGCTGATTCTCCATAATCTCCTGTCGCGCGCCATATGCCAATTTTTAGAGGTTCCCTTTATTTAAATTCAGACCGTTATTTCAACAAGCGATAAGTTTAAATACTTTCACAAAAACGTTTTTCAATGCCAGACTCAATAATATTTGAGGGAACTTTACGTGAATATGAGATTTTCAGCCTTTAACGTCTTCATGGAAAGCAGACGGTAAATCACACATGGAATTTCACGGTTTCGTAAAGCACGTCTACGAGATACTTAAGATAAAACGAGCCATCCTGCCGCCGCCATTCGTGCCGGTCGCCGATAAAATGCGCAGGGAGGACTGGCTTACCAGCTATGAGAGCTTGACAGGACTCTCAACCGCATATGACCGGATCGCCTGTCGCATAGGCATTGGTTCAGGGCATCTTGCAAAAGCGGCAGATATTGTCGAAGAGAAACGGGATTTCCTCTCAACCCAATTCAACAGTCTCTTCCCGAAGCTGATGGAGGCTGTGCAATCAAACCTGCGCACTCCACATAAATAGATCAAAAACTCTTTGCTTTAAACGGTAAGCCGTCTTGGCGCATCGGGGTTAGATTCCAGCCATTTCGCATATCGCGGACTCGGCCCGCGCCTGATTTCCGCAAGATAAGTTTCCAGCTCCTTCATTGTCTTCACATTGCATACGGAATTCTTCAGCTCGCCGGAATACCCCCTGCCCTTCAGATAGTCGAATATTATCTTGCGCGAAATCCGCATTCCCATATCTTCACCGTAGCATTCGACCATGTCATTCAAATGAAGTTCTATTTCAGTTGCAAGCTCATCCGAAGTAGGCGGAACAAAAAGTCCGCCCTCCCTTATCTCTTCAAATATCCAAGGATTTCCCATCGCGCCGCGGGCGATCATGACGCAGTCGCAGCCTGTTTCCTTCCTCAGGATTTCACAATCGGCATGCCTGAAGACGCCGCCGTTCGCAATAATCTGACTGTCAATGCTCTTCCGGACTTCCGATATCACGGCGAATCCGACTTCCCCGGAATAGACCTTTGCCATTATCCTTCCGTGAAGGGTCACTGCTGCGGCTCCGGCGTCCACAAGCCTCCGCACAAGATTTATGGTGGGCTCCGGATCAATTTCATCGAGTATCCTGGTCTTGACCGTCACAGGGCGCTTCGAATATTTCAGGAGCACTTCCAGTGCGTGGATGGCTTCCTCTGTTTTTTTCGCAAGGGCGGCGCCCTCTCCCTTTTTCACGACTTTCCTTGCCGGGCATCCGAGATTGAAATCCAGAACATCGACATCGCTATGGTTTATGATTTCAACAGCTTTCCGGAGCGTGCCGTGATCTGAACCGACAATCTGAACACCCAGCCATTTCTCAGACTTCCCGCGCTGCAGCATTGAAAAAGTCTTCTTGTGGCCGTACGCGAGCGAACCCGCGTCAATCATCTCCGTGAAGGCATGCGTGCAGCCGTGCCGTATCGCAGAAGAGCGGTAAGGCAGGTCAGTATATCCCGCAAGCGGGGCGAGGATTACGCAGTTGTCAGGATAGATGTTCATGTGATTCCATGGATTGTTGCAAAGGGCAAACTAAAGTTTTAACAACATTATTTCCTTGTCAATTTTTCCGGGACGGAAAAATTTTCTTATTCCGAACAATGCGCTTTTTCTAAAAAATGCCGCGCCTAACCGCCTCGAAGAGTATGACAGTAGCGGCCTGCGCCACATTTATCGACTCTATTTTTCCTGGCATCGGGATTACTAGCGGGATGCTTCCCTCGATATCACCGGCCCCGTGGGCTTCACTGCCAAAGATAATTGCAGATTTACCGAAAAGTTTCTCCTCCTCAAAACAGTCGGCTCCGCCTTTCGGCTCGGTCTTGTATATTCTGCCATAACCGAATTTGCGAAGTTCGCAGCCGAGTGCGGCCAAGTCCGGAAAAAGTCGCAACTTCAAGGCGAACTGTGATGCGAGTGCAGAGCGTATCACCTTGTCGCCGAAAGGATCCGCAGTCCCTTCCGTCAGCCACAGTTCCTTGAGCCCAACAGCCCTCACGGTTCTTATTATGGTCCCCAGATTCCCCGGATCGGAAACCTTGTCGAGTGCAATTATGAACGGGTCCGCCGGAGCAGTTTCGCCGGGCGACATGTCGGTTTTGGCGGCGACAATCATACAGCCCTGCGGAATCACTGTCGCAGACAGGGAGTCAAACTCATTTCTCGGGATTCTTGAAAACTCGATGTTTCCGACCGAAGCAGTGTCAAAATCTTCGGAACAAACCGCCAGATTGACAAGGTCAGGCCGTAGATGAACCAGTTCCCTGCAGCAGCGGAGACCTTCGCAAACACAGAGATCGCTCTTTTTCCTGCCATGTCTTGTGTAGAGGCTTTTTATCAGGCTCTTCTGTTTATTCGACAGCATCTTAAGACATCCCCGTATTTTTATTTGCAAATTGAGGATATAGTTTTATCATGCAGTCAGGGCAAATTCCATGGCTGAAGCTTGCATCGGAGTGCCTGCTTATGTATTCTTCGAGCTGGTTCCATAACCCTTTGTCGTCACGGATTTTCTTGCAGGATGAGCAAATGGGAATAAATCCTTTCAGGGTTTTCACTTCGGCAAGCGCCTTCTTGAGCTCGCCGATAAGTTTCACACGCTCGGATTCAACCTCCTTGCGTTCGACAGCATTCCAGACGGAATCCATCAGCAGTGTGAACTGGAGGGAGTCAATCTCGCTGTAGTCGCTTTCCTTGTTTGCCACAGACACAACCGCAATAATTTTATCAAGGTTAAACACGGGTACGGCAATAAATCTGAAAAGCCTGGAGTGGCCTTCAGGATAGCTTTTCTTGAGCGGATGCGAGTCCGGGAAATCATTTATCACTATCGTTTTACGCTGGCAGACCGATTCACCCCACACGCCTGTCTCATCAAGTTCATAGCATGATTGCGGATTGACTGTACAGCAGTCCTTCAGCGGGTTTTGGGACCATGTGTTCAGTATGAACTGCCTGGTGCCCTCGTTATAGAAGTAGATGTATCCCATCATGCTGTCGGTCAGCTTGATGGCTTCGCTCAATGCAAGATCTAGGAGTTCCTGCTTGCTCAACACGTGGTTTTGAAGGATGGACACCAGGCTTCTGAGACGCACCTCGCTTCGTCGTATTTCATCCATGGCCAACCTGCGTTCTGTAATATCCTGGAATGTTCCCGACAACTTGGATGTCGTTCCACCGAGCCTGTGGGCTTGTCCTATCGCATGAACCCACAGCTTCCTTCCTTTTGCTGTAATCATAGGAAGCTCCAAATCAAACGGTTCACCATGCTCAACCGCCCTTTTAACAGCCTCGGAAATTATTGGTCTGGCCTCGGGTGCGTAGAAATCAATGCCTTTTTTACCGGTCGGCTCATAGTCCAGCCCCAGATCGTGTATCTTGTAGACTTCTTCAGTCCAGACCTGTTTGTCATTCTCGAGATCCAGTTCCCAACCGCCTACTTTCGCCATTCCTCCTGTTGCGTTAAGCAACTGGTGACTCCTCTCCAGTTCCTCCTTAGCCTTATCCGCCACTTCCACGGCCTTGTGAAAACGCAAGGCGAGCAGACTTGTCGCAACTGCCATGGACAGTCCAATTCCGACCGCCAAAATCAACCAAATGATTCCGACAATGGAATCCCGCCTGGTGTTGCGCATA
>JBAZRS010000029.1:0-17171 GCA_041662825.1 Victivallales bacterium
CAGGGATGTGGCATCGAGACTCGCCGCACAGACCGTTAAAGGCGCCGCATGTCTTGTAATCGAAACCGGCGAGCATCCTTCGGTTCTCCGGGATCAGGTCACATCACCCGGAGGCACGACTGCAAAAGGCCTTTCCGTGCTTGAAAAAAATGCGTTCAG
The DNA here is from genome assembly GCA_041662825.1 of Victivallales bacterium. Lineage (GTDB taxonomy): Bacteria > Verrucomicrobiota > Lentisphaeria > Victivallales > GWF2-50-93 > GWF2-50-93. The sequence continues at coordinate 160 of JBAZRS010000029.1, forward strand.
GGGAACTGTATCCGAAGCCGTCAACGCCGCCGCAGAACGTTCTAAGGAACTGGGGAAACAGGAATGAACAGTGAAAAAATATTAAGCGTAGTGATTCCGGTATATAACGAGGCCAAGACAATAAATGTGATCCTTGACGAAGTCCTTGCACGTCCGGAGACTGCCGAAATTATTGTTGTTGACGACGCTTCTAAAGACAATTCAAAAGAGCTGATTCAGAAATATGTTGACAGGGGGGACGGCCGGGTCAGGCTCGTATGCCAAGAAGTAAACCACGGCAAGGGCGCAGCCATCCGCCGGGGCTTTGATGAGGCGAAAGCCCCGATTGTAATTATCCAGGATGCCGACAATGAATACAGCCCTGAAGACTATCCTGTCATTATCGCCCCGATAATATCCGGAAAGGCCGATGTCGTCTACGGGTCGAGATTTCAGGGTGCCGCAGGCAGGGTGCTTTATTACAAGCACCGGCTCGGGAACAAGGTTCTCACTTCCTTTTCGAATCTCCTAACCGACATCAATCTGACTGACATGGAGACATGTTACAAGGCGTTCAAGAGGGAGGTCATCCAGAACATCAATCTTGATTCGGAGCGTTTCGGCATTGAGGTTGAAATGACTGCGAAATTCGCACATGCCAGGGTGCTGAGAATCTATGAGGTTCCGATAAGTTACAATGGGCGCACCTACGAGGAGGGAAAGAAAATCACCTGGAAGGACGGTGTCGCGGCCATCTGGCACATGATCAAATACAATATCCTGCTGAATAAATCACGTTTCTACAAAAAGCCCTGGAACGAAGTCATGAAGTAGGACGGGACAGCTCACAGCCAGCCATCAGTGCCTTTCCGCACCCTCAGGATGATGTGCCGCATTCTTCTCCACCTTCCGCAGATAATCACGGCGCCTCCTGCGGACTGGAGTGGCAATTAAACGGTGTAGTTTTATATACCATGGCCGCATTTTCTCGAAGTCGCCATCAGAAATACTGCCCGGCGAAAATTTCCTCATATGCTTGCACATGTGATAAATGTCCGAATTCTTAAAGATATAGAATAACGGATATGTCAGCAGATTCAGGGGAAACGGGGGTTGCACCCATGTTATCTGGAAATCAATCAGATAGGGCTTCCCGTCATCGCCGACAAGAATATTGTCCGGTTTGTTTGTATCGAGATACGAGATCCCGCGGCTATGCATGAGCCGCAGGAGTTTCTCAAGTTCTCCGAAGAAATCTTCGCGCAGGGAGGATTTTGCAGAAAGATCATTTCCCGGAACGTATTCATGGATAATCCCGGTCTTCTGGAACCTGCCGATCCATTTCGGAACGCAATCCGTGTCCTGAAGCCTTTTATACACTTTCTCCTCATGTGCCGCCTGCCATCTTGAAAGAAGAGCATAGGGTATACCCATATAGGAATACGGTCTGAAAATCTTCAGGACCGCCTTTCGCCCTTTTTCAGATTCGTAAAGGCCGGTCGCCGCGAAAAAATCATGTTTAAACGCCTTGAGTTTCCTCCATCTGACACCATCAGTGTCAAATTCATCGGGGATCTCCTTTCCGCGAAGGGCGAGAAGATTGTCATATTTTTCCTGTGCATCTGAATTCATTTGATACAAACTTATATTTCATCCTTTTTAAGCCCGCATTGCAAGATAAGGCAAATTGATTTAGAACCCGCAACAGGCTATACTCTAGGCTGTTAAAACCAGTTTTAAAGTTATTATGGGGATTTTCCGCATGCCTGATTCAATAATAAAAAAAATATGGCTTCTCCGTCACGCCGAGAGCAAGGCGCAGACCGAAGAGGAATACGGATTTGACACAGGCCTGAGTGAAAGAGGTTTGAAGCAGGCGCAAAGACTTGAAAAGGTTTTCGGCAGTTTAACATTTGACAAGATATACCTGAGTCCGCTCAAAAGGGCCAGGGAAACATTCGAGCATTCCGGCATCACGGGTTGCAATATCGAGTTTGATTCAAGGATTGTCGAAGAACTTCCGGGCAACGCCTATTCATCCATCCTCCCGTATCCGGCGCTTCCCGGATACGGAAGCGCAGACAGTCATAATGCCTGGCTCACAGGCGCAAGACAAAGGGCAATCTGCTTCCTCGATGAGCTCCATGCGATAAAGGCTAGGCACGTCCTTGTCCTGTCCCACGGCGGTTTTTTCAATCACCTGCTGACAGCATTTCTTCCGCAACACGGAATTGAATTGTTTGAAAACTTCAAACACTGCCAGACGAGCAATGCCGGCATTTCCGTATTATATGTCGGGCCAAATATAAAATACGACTCCCTGCTCAGCTGGAATGACATAAGACATGTCCACGATCTGATTGTCTCCGACCCGCTCGCACCGTTGCCGGACGATGCCGTTCATGGAGCCTGACGTGCAATATTTATAAAAAAAAACAGGAGGCGTCAACGCCTCCTGTTTTTTATTTTCAAAACTCAAATGAAACCAGAAACACCTATTTAACCTTGCCCGAAAGTCCCGGAACTGAAATCTTTGTGTCCGTATAATTGCTGCAATACTGACCAACAAGCATCCACGTGAAATAAGCCATCACGAACAAGGTCAGGCAGGCCGCAATTGTAAAAATAATGGAAGGTTCCTGTATTCCATATGCGGAAAGAACCGGTTTCTCCTTCTTGACCTTCTTTTCCTTCACAGGCTGGATTCGCTCTTCCCCGGCGCTGCTGGCCGCCGCCATTTCAGCATCAGTTGCAGCTGCGGCTGCTGGTGCTGGAGGGGGAACAGGCGTTGGAGCAGCCGGAATGGGCATAGGCGCAGGCGTAGCGGCCGGTGCTGGGGCCGCGGCCGGAGCCGGGGCCGGAGGAACGGGACGCGGAGTGACTGTGGTGGCTTCAGGAGGCCTTGTGGATTTCAATTTAAGCGTTCTCTTCAGGACAGAACCTGCGGCGGTGGGCTCGATTCCCTCGTTGGTTGAGGAAAGATTAATGGTTGCAGCCGATCGCGAAGATTCCGCCGGAGCCGGCTTCGGCTCTTCCAGTTTGATTGTGGGAGCCGACGGCCTTGAAGCAGTTGAAGACTGCTCTCCGCCGGAAGTTGCGTCTGATTTCTTCGGCACAAGCCTGATTGTCCTCTTTGCCTCTGAAGCGCCTGCAGCGACAGGTGGCGCAGGAGGCGCAACCGGCGAAGGTGTGACTGACGAAGGCTGAGGCTGCGGGGGGGCAGCGATGCCAGGAGCGGCACTCGAGTCAGCTTCAGATATGGGAGCGGGAGTGGTGGATGAGGGACGAAGCTTTATTGTCTGTTTCACACCTGGCATAGCCGTACTTGCGACAAAAGCGCGGGGTTTCTGGATTTTAACAGTTTCATCTTCAGACGCAATCCTGGGAACGGCAGTCGCATGTGCCGGTGTCGGGGCCGGGGCCGGAGCGGATATGGCACTGAGAGGGGCCGATGCGCGAAACGCAGCAGGCGCACCCTCCGCCGCAACAGATGCACTTGCAATAGCGGGGCGGGTCTTGATTTTAGCAGTTTCATCTTCAGATGCAATCCTGGGAACGGAAGTTCCAAGAGCCGGCATCGGGGCCGGAGCCGGGGTGGATATAACAGAAGGCGGCGGCGACGCAAAGGCTTCTTTTCCGGTTTCAGCGGCAACAACAGGTTTCAGTTTGGGAGTCGTCTTCTTCTTAGACTTATCCTCTTCCAGTTTAGCGATTATCTTCGCCTTGTCGATGGTTGACGTCTCGGCGGAATCGCTTGTCGGGCCGGACTTCATCTTCATCCTGGGAATAGACGCAGTTGCAATAGAATCATCCGCAGCCGAATCCGTATTTATAACGGAAGTTATCTTTGTCAGATCTCCTGGCTTAACAGGCACACCTTCGTTCGAACCTATAACCACTTTGTCGTCAGCCATTTTATCACTCCTCCGAGTTCAATCCATCACACACTTAATAGGGACGTTACGCATAAGCACCATCACAATCTCGTTTATAATACATATTTACGTCGCAAATACAAACATCCTTATTCCAAATGTTCCATGATTTTTTGATTTGAAATTTTTATTGAATAATGGCGATGTATATTATCAGGCATATGGAGTACGGGAAATCATGTTTCAACTGACACGTACATTCCTGTCTTGAATATCATTTGAATTAAATTTTCGGTCAAAAAAGCCCGAACCAACCGGAAGATGCCATTATGTTTCTGATGATTGACAATTACGATTCATTCACCTACAATCTTGTTCAGTATTTCGCAGAGCTAGGTCATTCGCCGGAGGTTGTAAGGAATGACAAGATCAGCCTGTCCGAACTTTCAAAGCTGCCTATTGAAGCCCTTGTGGTCTCCCCGGGCCCCTGCTCTCCACGGGAAGCCGGGATATCCTGCGGGGCCATAGAATATTTTTCATCCAGGCACATTCCGATTCTTGGCGTGTGCCTCGGCCATCAGTGCATCGGAGAAGTATTCGGCGGAAAAATTGTGCATGCGCCAAGCCTCATGCACGGCAAAGTATCGGAAATAATGCATAACGGCAGGGATATCTTCAAGGGCATTCCGGACAAGTTCACGGCGACAAGGTATCATTCCCTTGTGATTAAGCCGGAATCGCTACCTTCAGCGCTTGAAGTGACGGCCAAAACCGCAGACGGTGTGATCATGGGAGTACGCCACAGGGAACTTCCGGTTTATGGAGTGCAGTTCCATCCGGAATCAATACTCACCCAGCACGGGCATGAACTTCTTGGTAACTTCCTGAAGCTTGCAGGGGTCATGAAGACTGACGACTGACGACCGACGCCCCAGCTTCGTCCGCCGGACAGCAGGGCAGGCTGGCGGCTATTTCTTATACGACTTCCTGGTGTATATCTCGACGTTTGCGGTACCGCTTCCCGCAATGCCGATTTTAGCGGCCGCCGACCTGGACAGGTCTATAATCCTGTTTCCCGAAAAAGGCCCCCTGTCATTTATCCGGACATAAACCTTCTCGTGGTTGTCCTTGTTGACCACCATCACAGTAATGCCCAGAGGCAGTGTTCTGTGCGCCGCCGTATATCTGAAAGGGAAAAAAAATTCACCGCCGGCAGTCCTGTTGAAATAAAACCCGCTGCCGTAATACGAGGCCTTCCCGCTTTCATGATAGTACCACGGCCCCCATTTGTACGGCGGATAGAACCAGAAGAAGAGCGCAATGAAAAGCGTTATGAAAAACCAGCTTCTGGCTTTTTTTGAGGTTTCAATCAGATGCTTAAGACTCATCAGGAATCCGGATATCTCCTCGCGGATTGTTAGCGACAGGGAGGAATTCCATGCGTTTCCCACCTCTGTGAAAACAACATTCATCCTGTCTGTGAACCAGCGAAAACTGCGTATGTCGCAGAGGAAGTCCCAGGCTGCAATCAGTATGCCCGCAGCGCCGGCCAGCAGGAAGGATGCGATTTTCCCAAAGATTCCCAGCAGTTTCCAGAGAATTTCAAGGATGTTGTCTATGAAACCCATAGTCAGTCTCTCGAACGGAATAAATACCATGTCCTAAGAGTCGCCGCAACCAGGAAGAATGCTATGAGGGTTGAAAGGCATACCATGTTGGCTTTCCACAGCCCCGGATAATCAGAAAGGGAATTATTTGTGATCTGCGCAGCCGCAGCTATCGGGTTAAAAGACAGAATCAGGTAAGAGAGTCCCGCTGAAATCTTGTTTCCAAGCACCAGCGGGGCAAGACTGACTATGCATATGGCGGCGGTTATGACGTAACTGAGAGCCGTAGCCATGCCTGTATTCCTTGATACAGACGAGGAAAAAAGACCGCATGTGAGGAATGTCAGGGTGCTCAGGAGGAGGATGAAAATCCATATTATGATACGCTTATATGTCAACCAGAGCTTACCGTACCATCCCGCCTGCTGGGATCGTTGGATTACATCAGTCCACCATTGCGCGGAGAGGACGGAACCGTCGGGAAAAACAGTCTGCTGCTCCAGGTAGGCCATGGCGAAAATGACAAAGAAGCTGCTGACAATGAAAATCAGGGCGTAAAAGAAGGTGGCCTTCAGTTTCCCGAAAATGACCGTGTACGGGTTCATGGGCGTCATTCTCAGCATGAGGAAGGTTCCGCTTGTGATTTCCTCGGTGATGAGCCCGCTGCTGACACCCGGGGCCAGAAGCGCCACCACGCATATCTGGAAAATGATGGCTACAATCCTCACGGTATCAGCCTTCAGCATTGACGAATACTGCCACGAGACAAGAGTCAATATCACTAGGCTGACAATGAAAATCGCCGAGACCAGCCTAAGTACAAATTTCGGATTGGCAAAAAGCTTGCTCCTCATTTCAGCCACAAAAACGGGATTCGACCAGTTGGCTATGGTCTTTTTCCTTTTCAGCGGGTCTATGAGATAGAAGGGCCAGGTGAGCTTTCTCTTGATGGCCTGTCTGGTTCCCGTATAAAACTCGCCCTGGACGGCTTTGGATTTGGCGGCCGGCCTTGTTATTCCCCTTGCGAAGAGCATGAAGGAAATTATCGAGAAGAGCAGTGAGAATCCCATGAATATGCCGTAGGGGGTAATCGTGTCGCCGCGCGAAATCGTCTCCATTGAAAGGCGGTAGGTTTCAGGGTACAGGAGATAGAACATGGCGTCATAGGGGCTTATGCATCTTACAAACTGCCAGACATCCTTCAACTTCTGGAGGTAAAATATGTTGCTCAGGAGAGCCGACGGAAGCCAGCTCGCTCCCGCAAAAAACATCATCACCGCGTAATTCATGATAATCGAAGTCGAACTCCGCGAAAACCAGGCGCTGCATGCCAGGCCGGCAAGCCCGTAGCTGACGGCGGTCACTAAAATCAGGGACACAATTTTTGTCACCAGCAGGATGCTTATCCCCCCTGTAAGGGCGCAGACTGACGCTATCGGGACAGACAGGACAACCAGTATGACGATCATCAGTATCGAGGAAAACAGCTTGCCCTGCATAATCTCATGCGGTTTCATCATTGTGATGAAAAGGCTGTCATAGGTGTTGTTTTCCTTCTCCCACGAAATCGCAGTGGCGGCGAAAGCCGGAACCATCAGCAGCACAAGGGTCAGATTCACGCTGAAGAAAAGGGTGAAAATCTGCTTGCTGTCCGAAGAGGCGACCGAATGAATGCCCCCTCCGGGCCACAGTATGAGAATCAGCAGCGCAAGAAGGACAAGGTACGCCCATATGAGGAAATTGGTCTTGGCCGACCTGGAGGAAGCGCTGAACTCCCTTTGAAAAATCGGATTCGCCGTAAAAATCATATTCTCACCGTTTTATCTATTTACGCTTTGTGACATTCATGAAGACATCTTCAAGATCCGACTCGTTCTCGGAAAACCATCTGACAAGTACGCCGTTGTCTACGAGAAGCTTGAGGACGTTCTTAACCTGATCCCTTGTGCCGTTGAAAGAGCACTGGAACTGGTCCTCGTCAACAGCCTTCACATCGGCCACATGCTCTATCCTTTCAAGGATTGCCCTGGCATGATTCATGTCCGAATCCAGAGTCATGTTTATCACTATTTTCTCCTGGAGGTCCCTCGTGATGTCCTTCACAGTCCCCTGCACAAGCAGCTCACCCTTGAAAATGATGCCGATAATGTCGCACACCGATGAAAGCTCTGGGAGTATATGGCTTGAGAGCAGAATTGTCTTGCCAAGGGCGCTCAGGCGTGAAATCGTCTGGCGCATCTCGATTCTGGCCGTAGGGTCAAGTCCGCCCGCAGGCTCGTCAAGTATGAGTATCCGGGGATCGTGAATAAGGGTTTTGGCAAGACCAATCCTCTGGCGCATTCCCCTTGAGAGGGATGTCACCTGGTAGTCAATCATGTGCATTGCTTCCGTCAGGCTCAAAACCTCCTCTATTCTCTGTTTACGCTTTTTTGCGGGAATCTTATAGGCTGCCCCGTAGAAATCAAGATACTCCCAGACGCTCATCTGTTCATAGACGCCGAAAATATCCGGCATGTACCCTATTCTCCTTTTGATTTCAGAGATGTTTCTGGGCAAAACCTCAAGTTCCCCGATGAACGCCTTTCCGGAATCAGGCTTGAGAAGCCCGCAGAGAATTTTAATGGTCGTGGTTTTACCTGCGCCGTTCGGGCCAACGAACCCGTATATTTTTCCGGCGGGAACATTCAGGTTCAAAGAGAAAACACCGCGTTCCTTGGCAAAGCCCTTCGTCAGATTTTCGGTTCTTATCATAAAACACTCCAGTTATTTATATTCAGTAAGAGAGAGGCGCAATATCCGGACGTATCCTTCCCTTGACTCCGACAGACAGCTCCTTCAGCAGCCATTTGTTGGCGCGAAGCTTTTCCGACATGCTTGTATCCGTATTCTTGAGGTTCACGCTGAGGACAAGAACGCCCTCGCCTGAATATGGATTAACCGCCTTGTCGAGGTCCTTCGTGAACACATATTCACTGTCGGATTTCTTTTCTCCGGAAATCTGCCTCTCGGGCCCCTTCTTATTGGCTGCCGCGGACTGTCCGGCGGAAAGCAGCAGTTTCGGAGCCACGCCGACCGACATGGTGTCATTGAAATAAACAAGCTTCACATCAATCTCCTCCGGAATCATCAGCGCATACATCGGAGGAAGTTTGAAAAGTATCTTGTAGTCCACGCTGCTCTGCGAGTAAATCTGTGACAGCAATTCATTCCCGGGAATAATGGACCTGGATGAGGAATCGGCCGATGAAAGGACGATTGACTCCGGACCTATGTAGATTTTTTCATTCTCAATTTTCTCCATGACCGGGATGAAGTTTATTATTCTCGACTGATAGCTTGAATCATTGAATTTCATGCTCGTCTCACCTGTGCTTACCAGGGCGATGCTGGGTTTCATGGTCTTAAACCCGAAGCGGAGCGAATCTGCAAGGGTGGCCATGATATTGTCCCCCCTGGAAAAAGATTCGTTCATATCCGGATCATATGTGAGCTTTCCGGACCTGCCGCTCAGAGGCATTATTTTTCCCGGGAATGCGAGAAAGGCGAAGTCATATTTCATGCCTTGGGGACACTGCCATTCCTTGAACGAAAATCCCTTTTCGGTATATGTTATTTCAGGAAGGGGGATCTCCTTGCTCGGCGGAACATCCACGGAGAACATGGCGTTCATCTGCCTGGTGGCGCTTGTCCTGATATTCAATTTGAAAACCTGCGGGATGCCATAGGCGCAAAGCACTTCCATCGGATCAGTTGTTTTCTTCCCCATGAAACCCTTTGATGAGTCTGCGCCTACCGAAGCAAGCATCCTGCTGAATCCCGGGGCAATCGCCGAAAACCTGGTGTTTTCATTCCGGGACATGAACGTCTCAGACGTATCCTTCCTGGAAAATATTCCGTAATAGGCGTCAACCGCCATTGTGTCACCCGCAGGATAACGGGCCTCAACCGAAGCGACAAGCATGGATGTGTTTTTGGCCGTACCGGATGCGACCATGCCGAAGACGCAGTATGTCACAATCAGGGAGAGGATGACTGCCCCGACCAGGGCGATATTGCCTTTCCTGAAATAGATTCCCGCCCCGGTGATGAGCGCCAGGAAAAAGAAATACCAGAAAAATACGGTTTTGACAAGCCCCGCGCCCGGAACCGTGTAACCGGTCATTTCATCAAGACAGCCGGAAATTTTCCTTGTGTCGGCAACGCGCTGCTGGTGATTAAGGAAGAACATCATAGTCTTTTCCCAGGAACCTGTCTTTTCAAGAATGTCCCCTGAAAGAGAAACAGCCGAATATCTGGCCTCTCCAAACCCGACCTTCTTCCAACAGAAAACAGGGAACTGGGATTCCTTCAGCCATACCAGACTGTTCTCCCCGGGGTAGGACTCAAGGAAATCAACGGGATTGGCATCACCCCATTCCTTGAATTCAGGAAAGATTTTCTTAACGGACTGAAGTTCGGTTATTTTCCTGATTCTGAGGGGGTTTACAGGCAGAAGCTCGGCAAGAGGTGTCTTCGCAGCTTCAAGTGCGCCCTCAGGATCCGCAAATATGATGATCCCGCCCTGTCTGACATAATCAATAATGGCCCTGTACTGACGGGAAGAATAACTTTTGAAATCCGGCCTGAGGACGACGACCGCAAAAAACGATTTAAGCGACGACCAGTGAAGCGGCAGTTCCTTATATGAAAACTGCAGTTGGAAGCATTTTTTCTTAAAGGCGTCAAGCTGGTTGACTGCGCCCATGCTGACATCCGGCGAATCATTCAATACGCAAAACTGCTCTTCCTTCTCGTTCATTGTCTGGATAACGACCGAGTCCACCCCCGGAACCCTCTTGTTCTCAACATAAAGTTCGACGTGGAAATTCCCGGTGTCCTCAACCATTATGTCAGTGCCATATCTCAGCGAAGCGTTTGCGGGTATTGTGAGATTTTCGGAGAACACTGTCCTCCTGCCCATGAAACTGCCCTCGTCGACAAGCCGCAAATATCCTTCATATGCCCTTGAATCCGGATTATCGATAGTGCAGTTCAGCGTAGCCCATGTGTTTTTCTGCACACGGGGGGACATTCCGACTTTGATGCTGGACTTTGACAGTGACGGCAATGCATTCAGAAGCGGGGCTGAACCCAGGTGGACAAAAACGGTGAAAACCGCAAGAAGCAGTGCTGAAAATGTGTTTCCAATCCTCATCTGGCAATTCCATCCGGTTTGTTGCAGTATGTAAAAAAGAGCTTTAAACTTAATGTCTTTATCCGCAATATACAAAAACAATTCGATTAAATTTCAGGGAACTTTATTCCCGCTGGAAATCATATTCAAAGGCGAAAAGGCCGGAAATCTTCTCGAGTGCGGCCTTCGCGTCGGGACCGTCCGCCTGAATCGTGATCTCATTCCCCTTCTCGAGCCCCATCGATATGAGCGAAAGTATGCTTGTCAGGTCGGATTCCCCGTTTTTGCTGATTACACGGAACTTGCAGGACGTAAATTCCTGGGCGGCCATGAGAATCATGCTTGAAGGACGGCAGTGTATGCCCGCCTCGTTTTTGATTGTGACTTTCTTTTCAACCATTAGGTCTCTTAAAAGTTAAATCTTGTGTTTTCAACGCAAGATTTATTCCTGCGCAAAGCACATTCCTTATTTTCCTTGTTTGGTTCCGGCTTTGCTGGGTTGGGTCTCCGGAGCTTTCCCGAAAAAAATTAAAGCGCTTAGGATACAACAGGTTATCATATTTTCAAGACAATGCGGGATTTCTTTTCCGACAAAGAGCGGGAAGATCAAAAATTACAATCGCGCACAGGAAATCCGGACTTTACGGGTTAATTTATGAAAAAGACAACGGGACATGATTTAAAGAATGAAAAAGCTCAACCTTCTGAATATTTCATCGATAACGCTGCTCGTATTGGCTCTTGCGATTCGCCTTTTATATCTCATGCAGTTCTCCTCGTCGCCTATTTTCAACACCCCCATCGGTCCCGATGTTGAGGAATACGACCTCTGGGCGAGGCAGATAATAGCGGGGGACTACCTCTGGAATTATGTTCACATTCACAGTCCCCTCTATCCGTTTCTCCTTGCGTTCGAATACAAGATTTTCTCTTTCAACCATTTCCTTGTAAGGTATTTCCAGCTGATCATCGGAATCGCCTCAACGCTGCCGCTTGTCCTTTCCCTGCGCTTGATTCAGGGGAGATGGACCGTCAACAACCTGATTTTTGCAATCCTGTGGATAACTTATCCCCCCCTGATTTATTATGGGGCGGAATACATAAGCGAGTCGCTCATGGTCCCCCTGCTCTGTCTTTCAATATACCTTACGTATTGCGCCGAGGATAAGAAGAAAACATCCCTCTTCATTGGCGCGGGACTTACCGGAGGCCTGGCAATCCTGGCCCATCCGATGTCCGGACTCTTTGTTCTCGCAGAAACAATTTACCTTCTCACAAGATGGTTCAGGAAAAAATCATTCAGTTTCCCGCTCCTCTATTTTGCAGCCGCCTCCGCAGTTGTCGCACCTGTCACATTTTATAATTATGCAGCCCTGGGAAGAATGGCCCCGGTTCAGGCCAACAGCGGCTTAAACTTTTATCTCGGCAATAACGAGAATGCCGACGGCACATGCTATCTGCGCCCCGGACCTGAATGGAACAAAGTCCATGCCCTGGCCGAAAAAACAGCTTCTGCCGCCTATACCTCCAAAGACCATTATTTTCTCAGTGAAAGCTGGAATTTCATAAACAATCATCCCGTCAAGTGGATTAATCTCCTTATGCAAAAAGCGCTATATGCCTGGAACTACCGGGAACTCACATCCGGGGCAGATCCCGGCCCGCTAAGGTATTACACGGGATTTCAGAGCCTTTTCAAATGGGCTTTCGGCGCTGCCGCCATTCTGGCCGTTTCAGGACTTCTGCTGAACTGGAACAACAGGTCCTTCCTCTACAGATACAGGCATTTCCTGCTCCTCGTCTTTTCCTTCTGGCTTGTCCAGATAATTTTTGTAACCAGCGGAAGATACAGGCTCGGCATGCTGCCGGGAATACTGGTTCTCGCCGCGTTCACGATTGATTACCTGATAAGCAACTTCAGGACAGCCTTCTACACTATGGCGCCGTATGCAGGCATCGCCGCCGCCGTCGTCCTTCTGCCTGCCCCGCACGTTTCGGAAAACCGTGAAAAAGCCGAGGCGTTCACCCTCCTGGGGGAGGCATACATGAAAACGGGCAATCTCGCAGATGCGGAATTCTGTCTGCTTACAGCATCAAGGTCAATGGACAAGTGGTCCAGGAGCTACAACCTCCTGGGCATGCTGCGCGAAAAACAGAAAAACATGAAGGATGCTGAAAGATATTATCGCAGGGCGCTGGAATGCGACGACAACGACGCCTGCGGCCTGATGAATCTGGGAGTCATATATTCTTCACGAAATGAGTACGACAAGGCCCTGGTTTGCTTTAAAAAAGCCCTTGAGGTTGACGACAAACTCCCCGACCTTCATTATAACTATGCGCTCTTCCTGTCAAAACATGGGGGAAACGAAATTCTTGCGGAAAGGCATTACTGGGAATGCCTCAAACTTGATCCCGCACACCGGAAAGCCCTTAACAACGCGGGTATCATGATGATGCAGAAATCAAACTTCCGGGAAGCCGCAAGCTATTTCACAAGGGCCCATGCACTAGAACCCGCCAACGCTGAACTTATCGTCAACCTCGCAGCTGCGAATCTCGCACAGGGGAAACATGCGGAAGGCGAAAAACTCCTTAGGAAGGCCCTGGCAATAGATCCCAGGCTCCCCGCCGCAAAAAGACTTGAGCAGATGATAAACGAATAACCCCCCCTCCCCTGCATATTACAGTATTCAAACGAACAGTCAGGAATCCGCGCACTGACGCCGAGTCCTGACTGCTTAAAATCCTCCCGGCCTTGTCAGGCAGGGAGCGAATTACATGATGGCACCATGTCGGCGCCTGTTATTTTGCCGCAACGGCCTTAGCCTTTTTCGCAGGTTCTTCCTGCCATACATATGCAGGCTTCATCGCAGACTCATAGTTCTCCCCGAACGGGACGATGAAAAACACCGCCTCTGCGGCGCCGTAAACCGTCCTCGCACATGTCATCATGATTCCCCTTGCCAGTCCCACAGGAACCATGAGAAGCATGGAATCATCGGCTTCGAGAACCATCTGCCTTGGGATTTCCCCCCAGCCCGTAATCACATTTGTAATTCCCCTGACAAACTGGGTCCCCATCGGCGCGACATAGGTTTCAGGAACGCTTGGAATTGTCTTCTGGCAGCTTGATTCCTCAGCGGCTGCAGTGAGGCTGACCACCATGCAGAGAACGGCCGCAAACATCATGACTTTCTTCATTTCCCTCTTCTCCTTAAAAGTTATTTTTTTATCGGACGCCACAAATGTCTGCGCCAGATCTTCAAGGTTATTTATATATCGGGAAACGGCTTTTACATACAGGGGATTTTGATTCTAACAGATTTCTAACAGCCCCCTAACAAAACGGACCAGGCAATAAATCCCGACATCACGCAAACCTGTCCGGAAGTCTGAACTCTATCTTCTTTTCCTCAGCGCCCATCGTCTCAACCTTATCCCAGCCTTTTCCGCTCAGGTGGGCGATGAATTTTGAAATGAGTATTTCCGGTGTGGAGGCGCCAGCTGAAATCCCGATGCGCTCAAGATTTTCCAGTATCTTCGGGGAGACTCCGCCCAGTCCGCTGACCAGATAGGCCTTTGTACCGTTTTTTTCAGCGACCTCACGGAGGCGGTTTGCATTTGAACTGTTGCTGGAACCGAGAATGAATACCGCATCGCATTTCTTCGCAAGCGCCTTCACCGCATTCTGCCGGTTCTGTGTCGCGTAACAGATATCATTGGAAACTGTAACGAGTTTCCCCCTGTACCTTTTCTTTATCGCCTTGACTATCTCCCTGGTGTCGTCGGCACTCAGGGTGGACTGCGTCAGGCATTCGATCTTCTTCTGCCTCATTTCAGGAAGCGCTTCAACATCCTTTATCGTTTCAACAATATGACTGTCGTCAATCTGCCCCGCAGTGCCGATGACCTCCGGATGTCTTTTATTGCCGATAATTATCACCGCATATCCCCTGCTGTAATAACTGACGGCCTGGAGGTGGATCTTCTTGACAAGCGGACATGTCGCATCAATGACATCATATTTGCTGTCCTGCGCCGTATCCTCTATTTCGGGGGAGACCCCGTGCGCACTGAAAACAAGCCGGGCGCCCTTGGGAAGGCCGGCCAGTGATTCCACAAAGACGACCCCCCTTTTCCGGAGGGAGTCAACGACATATTCATTGTGGACTATCTCATGCCTCACGTAAATCGGCGGACCGTATGATTCCAGCGCCCTTTCAACTGTTTCAAGAGCCCTTCTGACACCTGCGCAGAAACCGTGCGGCACTGCAAGTATTATTTTCTTCCCGGCTTTCATCCTGTTTTTATTTCATCTTCCATATCTTTACATTAAAAAATCAATTTCAGCCGAAATTGATTTTTTATTTATGCCATAGTTTTGAACGGACAAATTGCCATCGCTTGGACTCTTGGGCAATTTAATGTATATTTCTTTTATTAAAAGAGTTAAAAGAACGGAATTACAAAATGTTCGGTTTCTACAGAGTCGCAGCCGCAGTTCCGGAAATCCGCGTCGCCGATGTGGATTTCAATGTGTCGGAAATAAAAAAACTCATCACCGAAGCCGACAGGCAGGATGCGGCCCTGGTGGTTTTCCCGGAACTCTGCATCACCGGCTACACCTGCGCCGACCTTTTCCATCAGACAAGACTCACAGACAAAGTTTATTCGGCCCTGTCCGAAATTGCGGATTTCGCAAAGGCGTTTGATATTGTGACCGTTGTCGGCGCACCCCTGTTCTTCAAGTCCAGGCTCTTCAACTGCGCCGCAGTAATCCATAACGGCAAAATACTTGCCGCAGTCCCGAAGACATTCAACCCGAACTACCGCGAATTCTACGAGAAAAGATGGTTCGCATCGGGAAAAGACATCGTTCCCGGAAAGCTGGAGATAAACGGTGAGGAAATCCCGTTCGGGACAGACATTATTTTCGAACACAACAGTATTTTCAGCTTCGGGATCGAAATCTGCGAAGATCTCTGGAATGTGATTCCGCCGAGCTGCCACCATTCAATCGCAGGTGCGACTATAAATGTCAATCTTTCAGCCAGCAACGAACTCGTAGGCAAATCCGAATACCGGATTGATCTTGTGAAACAGCAGAGCGCAAGATGCGTTTCAGGATACGTCTATGCATCGTCCGGCGTGAAAGAGTCCACCACTGACCTGGTATTCGGAGGACATTCCATCATCGCCGAAAACGGCATCATCCTGGAACAGAACGAAAGATTTCTCCGCAGCTCAAGCCTAATAACCGCGGACATCGATTGCGAGCGCATCCGCTCCACCAGGGTCAGCGCGACATCCCTCTCCGACAATGAAATCTCCAAAAATTATCTTCGTGTAAAAATAGGGAAAATAAATCAGACGCATTCCCTGAAGCGCAACATTGCCGCGCATCCGTTCGTGCCGTCAGACCATGCGCAGAGAGATAAACGCTGCGCCGAGATATTCAGCATCCAGTCTGCGGGACTCGCAAAAAGGCTCGAACACACAGGCGCTGAAAAGGCTGTTATCGGAATTTCCGGCGGACTCGACTCCACCCTTGCACTCCTCGTATGCATAGAAGCCGTGAAACTGCTCGACAGGAAAAACAGTCACATTGCCGCAATCACCATGCCCGGCTTCGGGACAACCGGAAGAACTTATAAAAATGCCGTAAAACTCTGCAAGATAGCCGGTGTCGATTTCCGGGAAATAGACATTAAAGACGCATGCAATGATCATTTCAAGGAGATCGGGCACAATCCGTCCGTTCACGATGTCACCTATGAAAATGTCCAGGCGCGCGAAAGAACGCAGATCCTGATGGATATTGCAAACAGGGAAAAGGGAATAGTCGTCGGAACAGGCGACCTATCGGAAATAGCCCTCGGCTGGTCCACCTACAACGCTGATCACATGTCAATGTACGCCGTCAACTGCGGTGTGCCCAAAACCCTTATCCGATACATGATCGACTGGGTCGCAGACAATGCGCTGACTGAAATGAGGAAAGTCCTCCATGACATCGCAGACACCCCAGTGTCGCCTGAGCTCCTGCCCCACAAGGGCGACGGCAAAATGTCACAGAAGACCGAAGACATAATCGGCCCCTATGAAATTCATGACTTCTTCCTTTATCACACCGTGAAATACGGGGCCTCCCCGGAAAAGTGCCTTTATCTTGCGAATCTCGCATTCAAGGGGAAATACAGCAAACCGCAAATCTCCTCGTACATGAAAATATTCACCAAACGTTTCTTCTCACAGCAGTTCAAACGCAGTTGCATTCCCGACGGCCCCAAAGTCGGGACAATCTGCCTTTCGCCACGCGGCGACTGGCGCATGCCCTCCGACGCCTCCGACGCCTCTTTCAAGTAACAAATTTTC
>JBAZRS010000030.1:0-9732 GCA_041662825.1 Victivallales bacterium
GAAGAACCTGGGCCTGTTGTTCAGGACAGGTTTTATCTCAATCCCGATTTTCTTCATGTCATCCCTCATGAGTTCGGCGAGCTGCCTGTAGAAGGGGGAGGTGTCCCCGAGATCAAAGGAAAGCTCGAGCGGTTTTCCCGTTTCAGGATTTATCCCTCCCGGATACCCGGCCTTTGCCAGATACTCCTTTGCCTTCTCCAAGTCGTACCTTGAATAGGGGTTTACATAGTTGCCGTCAAATCCCGGCACGCCGGGCGGAACCGGCCCGTTTCCCGGAATCAGGGAATAATTCGAATATTTCACACGTATGTCGACGTTATATGCGAGACTTATCGCCTTCCGCAAATCAAGGTTCTTCGAGAGAAGATTGTCTGTGAAGCTGAATCCGACATAATTGATCTGAAAGTCAGGCATCCTCAAGAGCCGGATTCCGCGGTTTTTCAGGGCGGGCGCCAAATCCCCGCCGCTCGTCATTACAGCTTCAAAATTGTCCTTGTCCAGGGAGCTTAAATCCAGTTCGCCCTGCAGGAAGAGGAGCCAGCCGGAAATAGGCTGTTTGACGAGATAGCATACGACGCGGTCGAGCAGGGGCAGGGGACGCTTCCTGTCGGCCGGATTTTCCGCATTCGCGAAATACTCTGTTCGGAAATCGGGATTCTTCACGAGAATTATCTTGTAATCCCTTTGCCATTCTACAAGGCTGAACGGGCCGGAGCCGGCGATGTTTTCGGAAAGATCATTGCCGTATGATTCGGCGGCTTTCCTTGAAACTACTGCGGCATATGACATTGCGAGCATGTAGGGTAGGCGCGGATCAGGCTTTTTCAGGTGAATTGCGAAATTCGCATCGTCTATTATCTCGAAACCTTCGCAGCCCTCGTCATAAATGGACATGTCGCCGGGTTTCAGGGTCGAACTTTTTGTGTAGAAGTCGTCGACGCCTTTTACCTTGCTTCTCCAGAGCCAGAAACCGCTGGAATGGACACGGGCGTCTGCAAGCCTGAGGAAAGAGAAGGCGACATCCTTAGAAGTTATCCTGCGCTCCTCCTTGTTTTTAAAACACGGATTGTCCTGAAAGTAGAGATCGGGTTTCAACTTGAATTTATAGTTGAGGCAGTCGGGACTGATTTCCGGCATTGACTCAAGCATTGACGGTATCAGTTTATACGGTCTTTCAACATATTCATACTGGAGGAGAGTGTCATAGAAGGACATGATCATCTGTGAGCTTGTGTAGTCGGACGCCAAAGCGGGATCAAGCGTGTTTATTTTTCCGCCTGCATTGGCGAAAAGGACGCGCTCGGAATTCTTCTGGGCGGAAGCATGCTGCCTTTCACAGGAGCAGAGAAGGAGGAGAAGCATGGGGATGGCTATTGAAAATGTCTTCACTAAATTAGGAATTATCCCTTCTGTTTTTTTCCGATTCTGCCGGGCCGTCCGGTAAATCCGCCGCTTTTTCCATTACTTGCGTTCTTTCAACAATTGTCAATTCCTGCTAATCTATCATAATGATAAAATTATTGAAGTGCAGTAGAAATCCTTTGTTAAAAAATATAAAATGCGATATCATTTTTCTGTTTGCGGATAAATGAGATATATTGCATGCACCATACAAAAAGGACTTCACACCTATGGGCGATGAGAATCCTGACATCTGGGGTGAGGCGCTGATATTGCAGCGGTTCATGGACGATTTGGAAGTCAAACGCAAATGAAGGAAGGGGGCCGCATGAGGTCGGATACCAAGGTTGTCAGCCGGCGCGGACGGTTGGAGAGGGCGGGCGGAATTGCCGCAGGCAAGTTTGTGGCCGCCGACAAAATGACGCAATTGCTTGAGTCGGTCATCGAATGCGGCGATATCGTCTGTGTGGAAGGCGACAACCAGAAACAGGCGGATTTCCTCTCCAAATGCCTGGCCGGGATGAATCCCGGGAAAGTCAACAGACTTCACATGGTTCTTTCGACAATCTCGCTGGGCGACCAACTGGACATTTTTGAAAAAGGGATCGCCGAGACAGTTGATTTCTCGTATTCCGGTCCGCAGAGCCTGCGCATGGCGCGCATGGCGATGGCCGGCAAGATCAAGATCGGAAACATCCACACCTACCTGGAATTGTACAGCCGCTATTTTACCGATCTATGTCCGAACGTCTGCTGCATTGTGGCGGAAATGGCCGACCGGGAAGGCAATTTATACACCGGAGACAATACCGAGGATACGCCGGTGGTGGTCGAGGCCACTGCATTCAGGAGCGGGATAGTCATTGCGCAGGTGAACAAGATTGCGGACAAGATTCCGCGAGTCGACGTTCCCGCAGGCTGGGTTGATTTCATCTGTGAAAGTCCGCGCCCGTTTTTCCTTGAACCGCTCTTCACCCGCGACCCGGCGCAGATCACGGAAACATGATTCTGATGACGATGCTGGCGATGAAGGGTGTATATGCCAAATATCTGCCGAAGTCGCTGAATCACGGTGTCGGCTTCAACACCGCCGCAATTGAACTGATGCTGCCGACCTATGGTGAAGAACTCGGGCTGAAGGGGAAGGCGTGTCTGCACTGGCTGCTGAATCCGCATCCCACAATGATACCGGCGATAGAAGAGGGCTTCGTGAAAACTATTTACACCGTGGGCAGCGAGATGGGCATGAGCAAATACATAAGCAGCAAACCCGACATTTTCCCTGTCGGCCGCGACGGCGGAATGCGTTCAAACCGCGCGTTCGGCCAGATGTGCGGGCATTACGCCACGGACATGTTCATCGGCGCAAGCCTCCAGATAGATCCGCAGGGCAACAGTTCCACCGCCACGGCTGACCGGATAGCCGGTTTCGGCGGCGCCCCTAATTTCGGCTGCGACCCCCGCGGACGCAGGCACTGTTCGCCAGCCTGGCTCAAAGCCGGTGAGGAGGCCTATTCCGGTCTTGACGCGCCTCCCCGCGGACGCCGTCTCGTAGTGCAGCTGGTCGAGACCTTCCACGGGAAAATGGAGCCGACGTTTGTCGAGAAACTGGACGCCTGGGCGCTCCAGGAAAAGGCGAAGTTCGCACTGCCCCCGATCATGATTTACGGCGACGACATCACACACATAGTCACCGAGGAGGGCATAGCGAACCTGCTGCTCTGCCGCACTGCTGAGGAGCGCGAACAGGCGATACGCGGCGTTGCCGGTTATACGCCGGCAGGCATGGCCCGCGACCACGAGGCTGTGGAGAACCTGCGCGACCGGGGCATTGTCCAGAGGGCTGAAGACCTGGGCATCCGCAAAAGCGATGCGACCCGCGATCTCCTGACAGCCCGGAACATCAAGGATCTGGTCCGCTGGTCCGACGGCCTCTATGATCCGCCCAGCAGGTTCAGGAATTGGTGAGGGAGAGGATAAGAAGTAGCGAGTAGCGGGGAGCGGGGGAAATCGGAGAAGTGGCGAAACGGAGATGAAGAAAAATTGAATATCCAACCTGGAGCAGCAAAGCCGCAAGCAAAGCTCGAAATCCGAATATCGAAATTCGAAATAATAAAGCCTAAAATTAAAATGTTTAAATTCTTGAAACTTTAAATTTAGAATTTGTTTCAACTTGTTTTGAGAATTATAATTTATTTTTTTCGAGCTTGTTTCGGATTTCGAGTTTCGTGCTTCGGATTTAATGTTTCTGAATAAACGTGCGAAAAAAACAAGAGTATGACGGAATGTATTACGGAATATCCAATGTCCAAGTGTAGTGAGGGTAGGGGAGAGAACAAGTTATCAATAACCAGTTATCAGTATGGGATTTAAATTCTTGTTGGAGTTCACGGCTTTAGCGTGTCTTTGGATTTTCAACGTTGGGGAAATTGACCGCTGTCTACTGCAAATAAATAAGAGGAAAATTGACATGGAACATTTGGAATATGAATTTAAAGTTGACGGCGGCAAGGCTGTTTACAAAAAGAATTTCAGCATCGTGGGGGTGGTTGCGTCAAGCAATCTTGAAGTGATGATGGAGGTCAGGGAACTCGGGGGCAGATGCCTTTTTTCAATTGACACTGCCGCCACCGGTTTCGGCGAATCGTGGAAGGCGGTCGTCAGCGATTTCGTGGAGCGCCACAAGCCTGCGAATCTGCAGGTGTCGGTCAATGACAACGCCGCGAGTCCGGCGGTGGTGAGCCTGAGGCTGGATCAGGGAATTGAGGGATTGACTGGACGTTAAGGAATTTCAAAGAAATGAACATCCAACATTCAACTTTGAACATCGAACATTGAATTAAATTCGAAGTTGGAAGTTCGATGTTCAATGTTCAGATTATTAAAGTAGCGGCCTTTGGCCGCCTGATTTAATCGTATAGGAAATTGTATTTTAATACGCTTGCGTCCTTTGCGCCTCTTGCGTTAAGAGATTAAACGCTAAAGACGCAATAGTCGCTACAGTTAAAAAGAGATTAAGTCCCGGCGAAGCCGGTTAAGTTCACGTCAAGGAATTTCAAAGTTATCAGTGACCAAGTTTTAAAGAAAAAGACACAACTGAAGTTGTGAACTCCAACATGTTCGATATTTTGTATTTTTCAAAAACTTTGTGCCTCTGTGCCTTTGTATCTCTGTAACTGTTTAAAAAGTTGCGGCCTTTGGCCGCCTAATTCAACGGGGAGTGATTTCCATGCGATTGAAAACTGTCAAAAATTATTTTGAATCCACTGCTCGGCAGCGGATAAGCGGCATATTGGACGCAGGTTCATTCTGCGAATTCTGTCCGCCTACGGAACGAGTCATCAGTCCGCACCTGAAGCATTTCAAAATTCCGGTCGCCTTTGATGATGGGGTGGTTGTGGGCGAAGGGTGTTTGGACGGGCAGACTGTGGCAATTGCCGCACAGGAAGGGCGCTTCATGGGCGGGGCGATCGGGGAGGTGCACAGTGCGAAAATCATGGGCGCGTTGAAGCGTTGCCTCAAGACCAGACCTGTTGCGATGTTGTTTTTGTTCGACTCCGGCGGAGTGCGTTTGCAGGAGGCTAATGCAGGGGAGATTGGTGTTGCGGAGATAATCCGCGCATTGCTGGGCGTCCGTGCCGCAGGCATTCCGGTAATCGGGGCGGTTGGCGGCAGTTGTGGCTGTTTTGGCGGTGCGGGGATCATTGGCGGCTGCTGCGATGTGATTGTCGTTTCCGAAGAGGGGCGGATCGGAGTTTCCGGTCCGGAAGTTATCGAGACGAACATGGGCGTGGAGGTATTTGATTCGCGCGACCGCGCCCTGGTCTGGCGCACATTCGGCGGGAAGAACCGCTATCTGCAGGACGCGGCGCAGGATATCGTGGATAATTCCATTGAGGCTTTCCGTGCGGCACTGATAAAACTGATTGCGTTGAAGCCGGATTATTCCCTTGCAAAACTGGCGGAGGAGCAGAAGACTCTGGAAGACCGCGCCGAACGCTTTGCCGGCTGCCGCGACGGCCGTGACGTCTGGCGCAAGATGGGTTTTAATGAGCCGGAGAAAATCCCGGCCGCCAGCATCGCCGAACTGAAAGCCATGCGGGAAAAACTCGGAGGTGTGAAATGACGCTTCAGGAACTGCTGAAACAGATATTCCCCGACGGGAATAAAGTTGTAATAAACAATAACATCGTCTACGGGGAAGGTTTCTCCGCTTCCGGAACTGTGGAGATAATCGGGACATGCAATAACGCGGCAATCGGAATCGGGGAGATCCTGCTGCTTTCGAAGCGCTTCATAAATGTCATGCAGGAAAATCCGGGCCGTCCAATCCTGATGCTGGTGGACAACAGCGGCCAGAAAATGGCGCTGGAAGATGAACTGCTGGGACTTAACCAGTATATCGCGCACCTGGTGAAACTGCAGGATCAGGCGCGGCGGCTGGGACATAAGGTCATTGCCCTTGTTTACGGAAACTCGATAGCCGGGGGTTTCATCGCGTTCGGGCTTTGTGCCGGAGAGACCTATGCTTTGCCGGACGGCAATACTTCCGTGATGAAACTGCCTGCCGTAGCCCGTGTCACCAAACTGCCGCTGGAATATCTGGAGGAGCTCAGCAAGACCGTTCCGGTTTTTGCGCCGGGTGTGAAAAATTTCCTGCAGACCGGCGGACTGCAGGGGATCTGGGAAGGCGACTTGAACGCATGTCTGGAAAAGGCGTTTAAGGAAGATCAGAATTTTGACAAGCGGGCCGAACTTGGCATGCAGCGCGGCGGCAGGCCGATGGCGTTTGACGTTTCCGGGAAAATCGCGAATGGGATATAGAGCCACCTTCAAACGGCATGACCTGCTGTATCTGGACGGGTTTGAGCTGCCGGATCATCAGGACAGGTCAGTTATTGCAAAATGGCTCGAAGCCGGCCGTCCGGCGATTGTCCGCCGCCCGGGGATCGCCTTCGGCGGCAAAGGTGTTCACTGCGGCATACCGCTGCCTCCGGAGCACGGCAAAAGACGCATGGCTTTCATTGCCCCGGTGAATTCCATAAAATACCGGGGGGGACTTCCCGAACTGGAAATATGCCTGATTCATCTCTCAAATCCGCGACAGGCGCAGCTGGCTGAATTCCTGGACCTGTGCCGGAAAAATGATTTCCGTCCGGAAGTTTTCGGAAGTCTTGCCTGGCGGCATTTGACCGGGCTGAACTATCTGCATGAAGATTCCGATGTTGATTTGCGGTTCAGGGTGAACAGTTCCATGGAGCTGGAACGGTTGGTGTCGGTTTTGCGGAGTTTACCTCAACATTGTAGCAATATGTGCGATATAGAGGTGGAATTGTGGAATGACATGGCTTTTTCCTGGAGGGAATTCAGGAATGACTCTTCGCAGCTGATGGTGAAAACGCTGAGCGATGTGCTTCTCGTGAAAAAATCACTGCTGTCCTCCGGCAGGGCCGGGCATATTCCGGATTGGGCTGAACTGATCGCCTTTGAAGCGGTATCCGCGTTGCGCGAAGAACTCGAATCTTATCCTAAGCCGGGCTTGGTCAGCCATGTTGACAACGGCAGCCATGAGGATATGAACGCCGGGCACTTCAAAGCCAGTATTGCTGTTCTGGGTGATTACTTCAGGGACATTGCAGGTGCCGGGATGCGCGCCGCCGGAATGGCTGAACTGCGGCAGCTTGGAATTGCGGCTGAAAAGGAAATGTTTTCGGCAACCGGTGGGGTGAACACTCACCGCGGGGCTATTTTCACCTTGGGGTTGCTTGCCGCCGCCGCAGGATATAAATTAACTTCCAGGTCGCCGGAGGATTTGGGCGGTATTGTCGTCAGGTTATGGGGAAAGGCGATTAAAGGCGATGAAGTGAATGAACAAAGCCATGGCAGTGAAGTCGCCCGGCGATATGGCTGCGGTGGCGCAAAAGATGAGGCCGCAGGCGGATTCCAGTCTGTATACAAATTAGGATTGCCCGCATTTAAATCCGTACGTGAAACCCATTGCCGCAACGCCGCCAGGACGCATGCGGTTTTCGGCATGCTGGAAAAAATCCAGGATACGACTTTACTTTATCGCGGCGGACTTGACGGGCTTGAGTATGCCCGTAGCGCGGCCGGGGAATTCAACAGGCGAGGCGGCGTGAATTCGCCGGATTGGGAGAACCTCGCACTTGATGTGCACCGTGAATTCATGAGGCGCAACTTCAGTTGCGGCGGTGTCGCCGACCTGCTGGCGGCAACGCTTTTCATTCAACGCATGGAGGAGTTATGTCCGGTTTAGCGATACTTTGTTCGGGGCAGGGCAGACAGGATCCCGCGATGTTCGGACGGATATTGCAATATCCGGAAGCCCAAACATTGATGCGGCGGATACGTGGAGCCGGAGTTTTGCCGGACATGGCGGCCGGCTGGCTGGAAAATCCAGCCGCGGAGCCCGGTCTGATTTTCCGCAACGACCTCGCCCAGCCGCTCGTCTGCCTTTATCAGATGCTGACATGGGAAATAATAAAGCCCCTGATCCCCGAGCCGGATATTTTCGCCGGTTACAGCCTGGGTGAACTTTCCGCCTATGGCTGCGCCGGGATTTTCCCCCCGGAAGAACTGATACGACTCGCCAGCGCCCGAGGCAGGCTGATGACTGACGCTGCAACCGTTCCGCAGACCATGGCCGCAGTAATCGGCTTGAAGCGGGACATGCTGGAAAAAATATGCACCGGGTTCAAGGGGCAAGTTGCAATCATTAACGGTTTTTGCCATTTCATTGTCGGTCTGCCTCAGGAGAATTTGGATTCGTTCCTTTCGGAGTGCGGGAAGGCCGGTGCAGGCAAAACTGTTCATCTGCCGGTAAGCGCGGCCTCGCATACCTCCTTCATGCAAACCGCTGCCGTGGCGTTCAATGAAATCCTGCTGAAAACCCAATTCCAATTGAAACCTGCCGGAATCCTTGCCGGAACCAGCGGCGGGAAAGTATTCACAAAGGAGCAGATGGTTGCGGCATTGACAGGACAGATTCATGAGACTGTCGACTGGCGGGCATGCATGGAAAGCGCTGTATCCTACGGGTGCCGCGTATTCCTTGAAATAGGTCCGGGAAACAGCCTGGCCGGGATGCTGATGGAGTCTTTCCCGAGAACCGAAGCCAGATCGGTTTCCGAATTTCATGACCCCCACGCAGTCAAGAGCTGGCTGGATGCCGCGCTGACGCGTCAAGGGTAAGATTGTCGGCCGTCAGTCATTTGTTGACAGTGCGCCATACGCTAATTACTTAAAGGTTCCCTTGTTAAATCTCCATCAGGCAATAGGTTTATACAGAAAAATACTACAGGAGTTTTTATGAAACATTTTTTTGCCGCTGTGTTCCTCATTGCGCTTCCTCTGCTGACTGTCCATGCCGAAGAAAAAAATGAAGGAAACGATACGGCCATCGGCCAAAAGGCGGCTGAGATAACTAAAGACAAATCACTGAAATCCGAAAAGATCATCAGCCTTTATTCTTTTGTAAGGGATCAAATCTCTGAAATCACCACACAATATGGCTGAGGGGGCAGATGTGAAATTACAGCCGGCCGTGCGCTGGCTGACAAAAGCGGGGATCAACAGTCACGTGCGGAACTGTTCGGCAAGCTTCTCGTTGCAGCAGGGGAGAAGCCTTACATCCTGTCCCACGGCACCGGCAAAGAGGCATATTACATGATAATGCTGAAACTGTCTGATAAGGAGGTTGAAGAACTTGCGTCCGTGTCTGGTGGAAAGCCGAATGTGATCAGGATGGGTGGAACCTCCTTCGTCCCGCTCCAGCTTGAAAAGGATTCGAAGCCGGGCGCGGTGGCTTCCCGGCTTTATAACCCTGAAACCGATGCCTGGACTGGCACTGTCGCCTTGAGGCTTTTTAAATGATTCGCTCCGTTTATGAACGCCCAATCGTCTTTCCTCCCATTAGGTGGTCAGATTATTCTGGGTTAAGGTCATTGGCCGCCGAATTCAAGGCTAAGGAATTACAAAACGGAACGACGGCATCTTAAGAGCCACCAAGATGGTGGCGTTCCATAAGAGTTGCACCTTTGGCCGCCTAAAATAAAGGAGATTCATATGATTAGAGCCCTGTCTTTTTTTTCATTTGCCTTCCTCTTGTTTTTCAATCCGCTAGAATCACAGGCGGCAACCGTGTCCGGAAAAGTCGTGGATTCGGGAAACAAGCCCCTAGGCAAGATTGCGGTTCTTCTTGAACACATGGAGAACAGGAATTCAGATTCCCCCGACACTTTTATCATGCGAAGCGAAACTGATAATGACGGAAATTTCAGCTTTGATCTCCCCCCGTCGGAAAAGCACTAT
>JBAZRS010000030.1:9742-16751 GCA_041662825.1 Victivallales bacterium
TTTCAACGATGCGAAGGGCCGCGTATATTGCGCTTTTGCCCACATCGACCCAGTAAAGGATAACAACCTTGAAACTGTAAAACTCGATTGGAGTTGCAAGGTTAGCGGAACTGTCAAAGATAAAAGCGGGAGGACACCCAAAGACGTCAAGGTGCTGGCCCAGATGAAAACGAGGGACAAGTGCACTCATTATGTCAATGCCGCCGAAACTCGTTTGAAAGACGATGGCACATTTGAATTTTCAGATTTGAGTTCTGGGAAATACACCTTCCAGATATTGCCTGCGGAATCCGCATTTGAAGAAGTTGAAACTGAAGTAAACGACGATTTCAACTACCTCGAGATTGTGCTTAAGGGCGGGGCGAAGATATCCGGGAAAATCCTGGACGAGAACGGGAAACCCCTCAAAGCTGCTAAAATCACTACAGACAAAAAACAATTAAGCGCCGTCAGTGACAGTGAGGGTAATTATTCTCTGAACGGAATAAAACTCGGTGATTGTATGCTTAAAGTCACCGCCAAAGGTTACGCGATGCCCGGATATGTTTCAGTGAAAGTTGACTGCAGGGAGGCGAAATCATATCGGAAAGATATCAGCCTGGCCAGGACAGGCGCCATGCTTGTTGAAATCGAACCGCAGGAAAAAGGCGTAAAGATCCCAGACAAAATATCCCTAAATCTGAATTTCAGCACTGAGGATTTCAGGGGATGGGGCTATTCGGATTTACACGGGGATGTCAAAGACGGGAAGGCCCTTTTCGGAGAGGTTGCCCCCGGGAAATATACAGTAAATTTCCGCAGCGAAGATACGGCGCAGCTTCAGGGCGAGGTTGTAATAGAGAGCGGGAAAGAGTCAACTCTCAAGTTCATACTCCCCAGGACTGTTGATTTGTCGGGAAAAGTCCTTGATGAAGGCGGAACTCCGGTAAAGGATGTCAATTTGAATCTTGAATTCATTGAGGATAAGACAGCTTTCACAAGAAGAACATACTCTCCCGGACACGCGCAAACCCAGGCAGATGGCAGCTTTGTCATCAAGAAGTTGAAGGCCGGGAAATACAGGGTTTGCGCCGACAAGGAAGGTTTTGCGAGGTCCGCACAGATTGTGAATGTCGAATCTGAGTCACGGGAACTGCCGACAATAACATTGAAAAAGGGGCTCTCGCTCAGCGGTGTGATCCTTGAAACAGGGGGGGGGGCGGCAGGCAATGTCGACCTGAACCTGAACAGCGATTACGAGTCGAGGAAGGAAAGCGAGCTCAATGATTATACCAGTAAACAACTGAAGATTTCCGCCGACGGGAAATTCAAGGCTGAAGGCCTCAATCCCGGCAAGTACAACATATCAGTCAGGGATGCAAACCATAATTACGAGATTGCCTCAGTTCTCAAAATAGATGCCGGTTCAGAGGACACAGTTATTACGCTGGGGAAAAAACATCCTGTATCCGGAAAGGTTTTGGATGTTTCGGGAAATCCCGTGTCTGATACCGAAATATCAGTTAGCGGCAGCAGTGCCGGGCGTAGTATCTCATACGGCGGTTCCGGGAAAAACAAAACCGGTATAAACGGCGACTTCACGCTGAACCTCCGCGAAGGTTTGAAATACACTCTGCGCTTTTCGCATCCGACATACCTTGAGAAAATAGTTGATTTCGATCCTGCGTCTGGAACTGACAACCTGAAAGTTGTTCTGGAAAAAGGTTGTTCGGTCGTTGGAAAGGTCGTTAAGGGAAAAGACAATTCACCGGTCGAGGGAGTCATTGTCAGGGCTGGTGTCGGATATTACCATCCGGTGGAACGGGAGGACGAGGAGACAGCAGCCAGGAGGAAAACTGACAGGGAAGGCAGGTTCTCCCTTGAAACAGTACCTGCCGGCTCCGTTTCTTTTTCGGTTTACGCATTGACAGGTAATCGGCCTTTATTCTCAAAAAACATACCGGTTAAAAAAGATCAGATAAATGATATTGTCATTGCGATGCCGGAGATGGTTTTGGTTAAAGGCAAAGTCCTTGATTCAGAAGGTAAGCCTCTGTCATTGACCCGCTTGTTCTTAACATCTCAGGAAAATTATCAAATCAATCACAATGTGCAGTCTGACGGGAATGGGGATTTTGAGATAAAGGATCTCATCCCCGGAAAGTATAATGTCAGAGCTGAAAAAGAGGGTTTTGCGATATTTGCAAAAAATCTGAACATCGGTGCTGAGTCAAAAGAACCGCTGGCAATAACTTTAAATAAGGGGCTGGGCATCAGCGGCACGATCCTTGAGGCAGACGGCAAACCGGCAGGGAATGTCGGCCTTACTCTGACAGTCGATAGCACGTCCAGGACGGGAGGCGACCCGACTCCTTATATAAGTAAACAACTGAAGATTTCCGCCGACGGGAAATTCAAGGTTGAAGGCCTCAATCCCGGCAAGTACAATTTGTCGGTCAGGGACGCAAACCTTTTTTATGAGATTACGTCAGTCCTCAAAATAGATGCCGGTTCCGACGGAACCATTGTCGCACTCGGAAAAATCCATCCAGTCTCCGGAACGGTGCTTGACCCTTCCGGGAATCCCGTATCCGGAGTCGAAATATCAGTCGGTGCCAAAAATCCAGTCAGTCCTTCCTACATTTCCAATTCCCCTAACAATTCAGTCAAAAGCAAAACCGGAGTAAAAGGGGATTTTGCGCTGAACCTTCGCGAAGGCTTGAAGTACAGTTTGCGCTTTTCGCATCCGGGATATCTTGATAAATTGGCCGATTTCGATCCCGCCTCAGGAAACGACAAACTGACGATTGTCCTGGGGAAAGGGTGTTCCGTCAGTGGGAAAGTTGTGAGGGTGAAAGACAATTCGCCGGTCGAGGGAGTGATTGTCAAGGTCGGCAGCAATACGGATTTTGGTTATACCGGGCGGACGGGCAAGACGCCCGAATCCAGCGGGAAAACCGGTAGCGATGGGAGATTCTCGCTTGAAACAGTCCCGTCAGGTGTGGTCTCCTTTTCAGTTTATCTCGATAAACAGCCCAAGCCCTTATTCTCTAAATCCATGATGGTTAAAAAAGATCAGAAAGAGGATATTGTCCTGGTGATGCCTGAGATGGTTTCAGTTTCAGTCAAGGTTCTTGATTCGGAAGGCAATCCGATTCCCTCTGCAAACGTTAGTTTAAATTCGGAAAATCTTGAGACCTATTATTCCGCGAATGCCGACGGAAACGGGATTTTTGAGATAAAGGACGTTATTCCCGGGAAATATTCTGCCTACTTTAATCGCCCCAATGCCCCTGGCGCAATAATAGAATACAACGTTCCGGAAATTATTGAGATTTCATCTGGGGGTGCAAAGGAAATAGTTTTGCGCCGGAAGGATAAAAGCGGAACCGGAGAGAAAATGTCGGGCGCGCTGAAAATAAACGGGAAAACCCGTAGCGGCGGGAAAATCCAATTTACGCCGATGATTGTCGGGAGGCAGCCGGATGCGTATGAAATGGCGAGGATTTATTCCGGACAGGGGAAATCGGATATTTCAGCGGACGGCAAGTTTTCTGTGGAGAAAATGAAGCCCGGCAAGTATCTGTTTCTTGTGAGAGGTGATACCGTGGGACAGGTTTTTGAGCCCCTAGTTTGTTCGGGAATCGTTGAAATAAAGGATGGCATGAGTATGATCGAGCTTGATGTCAAGGCGTTTTCCGTATCCGGGGCTGTTGTGGATTCCGACGGGAAGTCCGCCACCGGATTAGTTCAAGTCAAACCGGAGTTTGACGGGGTGATAAAAACCCAGAAAGAAATGCTGACATTGTCTGCGCAGGTGAAAGATGGCAGATATAAGTTTGATTATGTCCCGGCCGGAAGTTACAGGCTTTCAGCATCTAACGATGACAGCGGGACATTTATCAGGAATTTTGAGGTGAAAAACGAAGACCAGACGATTGATGCCAGGCTGCCAAAGGGGTTCAGACTTTCAGGGAGGATTACAGCTCAGGACGCTGAGGAGCAGAATTCGAATCCTTTGAGCTTCACCTTTGTTTTTGCGTATTCAAAAGGCCAGGATAAGATTTATAGCGGAATGACAAATGAAGACGGCT
This sequence comes from Victivallales bacterium, assembly GCA_041662825.1. Lineage (GTDB taxonomy): Bacteria > Verrucomicrobiota > Lentisphaeria > Victivallales > GWF2-50-93 > GWF2-50-93. Next base: position 13,816 of record JBAZRS010000030.1, read on the forward strand.
CATATGTCATTCGATCCTTGAATCAGGGCGAGTATGAGTTGTTTGCAGTGAAAAAAGATTATGCCCTTGAAGGCGTACCTGTGAAGATTGATAAGGATGCGGAATTAAACATGGCGTTTGTCCCCGGCGGGGAGCTGGACTTGACTCTGAAGTCTGATAAGTTGCCAGTGAAGGACAGGTTGGTCATCCTGAAAGATGAAAACGGCAGGGAAGTCCGTAGATTATCTGACGGCCCACAGTTGTATCCGGGGCGTTTCTTCAAAGCTTGCGCCAACGTCCCGACGAATGATTCCGGGAAAACATCTTTTAGCGGATTGAAGCCCGGAACATACAGGTTAAGCGTCAAAGACTGCAGGATTTCGCCTGAAACAGTCAAGATCAAACCGCTTGAAAAGACAGTGATGGAATTTGAACTTCAATGAACATCGGCGGGAAATGACATCTTTGCTACAGCATGAACGTCTTTCCGCACATTTTTTAGCCAAGTCGTCTCAGATCCAGAGTCCTGTCAGGAGCTCGGGGCAGACGCTTGGCGTCCTTGGGAACACCGACCGTCTGGTCGGTTCCATTCTGTTCCTGTGTGGAAAGGCTTCCGCCGAGAATATTTAGTCGAGGCAAGGGGAGGGTGGTCAATAATCAGTGGCCTGTGTTTCTTCACCTCGCTGCCGTAGCTTCATGTTTTCCGCATCAGTTGATCGTCAGGTTCCCGGTTTCACCGTTCATGTTCCTGCCGCTTACTCTGATTGTGATGAAAGGTTCGCTGTAGGTCCAGCTGTTGACTGTCAGATTGGGATTGTCGCTGCTTACGGTTGACGGAGCGAATAGTGTCTTCACCTTCACTTCCTGGGTGCCGTACATTTTGAGGGATACGGTGGCCTGGGTCGCACTGCTGTTGAAACCGTAGACATTGAATGTCTTGAGAGTCATGTCAACATAAGTGTTCATGGTCGTATCGCCGAGGATCGCATTCAGGGTATAGGTTCCTTTTGCAAGGGCGCCTGTTGGATTGGTCGGGTTGGCGATTATCAGGTAGCCGTAGCCGTAAGTGTCTTCATAGTACCCCGCCACTTGAGCCCCGTTGTCGACGGAGGCGCTGGCGACATGTTTGCCGTTCAGCGGTGTTTTAATTGTCAGGGTGCCCAGCAGATTCCAGTTATAAGCGACATCCGGCATTGTTGAATCTATTGTCAGGGTATAAGTGCCGTCAGAGCCGAAGATGGAGGCGTTCCTGCGGTAAAACCACTGAGAGGCGCATGATTCGGTGTTTCTGGGCAGCATGCGGTCTGGGGCGTTGTTGACACCCTGGAGATAGGTCACCCATCTGTTGTACGCGTCATATCCCCACCAGTTCGGAAAGTGGGATTCAACCCAGCCGAATTCGTCTGTCGGATATTTCGGATAATCGAACTCGTTCCAATCCCCGAACCAGGGGGTGGCATTCTGGTCGGCAGTGTTTTCCCAGGCATAGTTGGCACCATAAGCCCTGTCGATAAACACCAGTCCGTGGTCTGTGCCGCCTTGATCAAGCGTTGTGGCGACATCGGTGTCGCCGTTGGCAAATTTGACGCCGTAAGTGCCCAGCAGCGCGCCAGTGGACTGGTCATCGTTATTGTTATAAAAGTAGGCATGGGCGGGCGGTACAAGAGATTCCGGGAAACTCAGTGCCCTGATGTTCATGTCGTTCCAGCCCCAGGAGGTCGAGGTACGCAAGGCGGTGGTGATTAAAGCATATTCTGCATTTTTCTCCCTGTTGTTCTCATTTGGATGGCCATGGCATACGCCGTGCACTCCGAATTCCAAAGAGGCGTTGTTCTCCTTGACAAGATCCATGAGGACGAAGTCGTTCGGGTTTACCAGCCAGGAATTGTCCCAGGCGGTACCTGCGGTGGTCATGTTGTAGGTGGCGAGGGGCATATTGTATTCGGCTTTTGCCACAATATTGGAGCGGTCCAAGTCGCACATTATCCAAGCGCTCATGATTCTGGTTCCAACCGCCTGTCCGACATTCATGATGGTCTGATAATCGGCATTGTCCGGATTCCGGGAGTTCTCTGGCATCCATACTTTCCAGCCTAAGTCGTCGACAGCCACGCCGATGGCAAAAGGTATGCCATAGAATACCGGGTATATGGAGTCGGGGGATGATTCCGGATACACTATTACTTTGGCAGTGTCGGAACTTGCGGAACCGAGGTTGTCGGTGACGGTAAAGTTAAAGACATAAACGCCTGGAATCGTCAGGCCGGTGATTTTCAGCGTTTTGGTGGTTTTACCTTCGAGTGTCGCATTTTTGGGTCCGCTGATCTGCGTCCAACGCTTGCTGGCGATTGTCCCGTCGGGATCCGAAGCAGCGCCGAAAAGCGTAGCGGTGCTGGTTGGAAGGATAATGGACTTGTCTGTGTCCGCATTTACTGTCGGCGCCTGGTTCAGAGCTGGAAGCACAGTGACTTTTGCGGAGTCTGAGCTGGAGGCTCCGGAATTGTCGGTGGCTGTGAATCTGAAAATATAGTCGCCTGCGACTGTCAGGTCGCTGATGCTTAAAGTGTCTGTGGTTTGGTCTGAGAGTGTGACGGTCTTGGGGCCGCTGGTCTGGATCCAGAGTTTTGAGGCGAGAGTGCCGTCGGAGTCGGCGGCCGTGCCAATGAGTGCTGCCGCCGTAGTTGGGAGGGTGATGGAGGCATCGGTTCCAGCGTTTACGGTCGGGGGCAGGTTCGCTGGAGGAAGCACAGTGACTTTTGCGGAGTCTGAGCTGGAGGCTCCGGAATTGTCGGTGGCTGTGAATGTGAAAATATAGTCGCCTGCGACTGTCAGGTCGCTGATGCTTAAAGCGTCTGTGGTTTGGCCGGAGAGTGTGACGGTCTTGGAGCCGCTGGTCTGGATCCAGAGTTTTGAGGCGACAGTGCCGTCGGAGTCGGCGGCCGTGCCAATGAGTGTAG
>JBAZRS010000031.1:0-16609 GCA_041662825.1 Victivallales bacterium
GAAGCCGGCCCTGACTTTTATGTTTAATCATGAGTTCCGCGAGTTTCGCGGCCGGGAACTTGCCGAAGACCGGGCTGAACAGTATGTTCCGTGTTTTCTTCAATATTTCGAACTTCTTGATTTTGTCCATCGCATACAGGAAATCATTCTCGTCGGAGATCACGAATTTCACTTCGTCGAAAGGCTTCAGGCAGTCGAAATTTGACAGGAGCATTTTTTCTGACTCCCCGCTTGAAGGGCATTTGCAGTCTATGATCCTAACTGTTCCCGGTGGCAGCATATCCACCGGCTGCGTCCCGTTTGTTTCAACCATAACTATAAGTCCGGCTTCCTGGAGCTGTTCACACAGAGATGGCACCTGATGCTGAAGAAGAGGCTCTCCCCCGGTGATTTCGACAATGGGCACGCCCGCTTTCTTTGCAAGGCCGACAAGATGGCATATTGACATTTCGGTGCCGGATTCGGGGTTTTTCGCATATTGCGTGTCGCAATATGAACAGTTGAGATTGCATCCGGCGAGTCGTATGAAAAAACAAATCTTCCCCGCATGGGTGGATTCACCCTGGATGCTTGTGAACGTCTCAAATACTTTAAGTTTCATAGTAGGTGGCTCCGGTATCCTTTGATTCGGCGACTCTCACCCTGGACACTTTCACCCTGTTGTCGTTCAATTTGGCGGAAAGCCTGTCGTAGATGAATTTCGCAATGCATTCGCTTGTCGGATTCGGGGAGCAGATTATGTTCATGTCGTTCAGGTTTGAGTGATCCAGCTTGGCAAGAACAGCGTCGAGTTCGGTCTTAAGTTTCCGGAAGTCGACAGCGATTCCTATCTTGTCGAGCTTTTCCGACTTGACGGTTACCGTTACAGTCCAATTATGGCCGTGAAGCGATGCGCAGTTACCCTTGTATCCTTTAAGCTTGTGGGCTGCGGAAAAGTCCCTTCTGATATCTACTTCGTACATGTTGCAATTATCCTCTTTTAAGCACGAAAAAGATTCTTTAACCACTAATCTACACTTATCTAACACTAATAAGGCATATGCATTGAATGTTATTTTTTCAAAACAAAAAATATCATTCGATGCATGGTTTTAGTTATTAAAGATCCTTTTTTTGTTAGTGTAAAATTAGTGCTGATTAGTGGTGAAACTCTTCTGTTTTGCATTTTCGAACTCTAGAACCCCTTACTGTCGTCTGTCCTCAGTCATCCGACTCTTGCCTCTCACGGACTTCCGGCAGCATCTTCAGACTTAGCCTCAGCTTTTTTCTTTTCCTCTTCGGCTTTTAAAACTTCCTCCTTCACAAGATCGATCCCGAGGATTCCATCGACCGGGATCTTTGAAGGAGAAATGAAAGGTCTGTCTATTATCACAAAAGGGAGGAGGACGTCTTCAGGTTTGTTCTTATTTAGGTTGAAATGAAGGACATATTCGGGAGATTCGCCTGCCGGGGGCAGTGCAACCCTGAAAAGAAGGGTGTACAACTTATCCGGGTTGCTGCTTGCCAGTTCCCATTTCTGGGCGTCGAATGCATCCTCTCCCTCGCGGACGCCTATGCATTTGAATTCGGTCTTCCTGTCATTGAAGAGGGAGTAATCATGGACACTTATGCTTCTGCCCGGATCGAGTCTCACGACAACCGATGCATATGCCACGTCTGAAGTGATCTTTGATACAGGTTCAAAGGGGCTGACGTTATTCACTTTTACCGGGATTGCCGGATTTTCAGGTAGGAGTTCAGCCGACAGTACCGTTCCCGAATGGAAACGCCTGCTTCCCTCTTTTTTCCTGTCAGGATCGGCTTCCTGAGAAAATATAGCCGCTGCAGTCAGAAGCAGGACGAGTATGGAGAATATTTTGATAAATGTTTTCATTGTCGCCCAATGGATAGTTGGATTAATGGGATGACTCTGATCCTTTTGCATCTTCCAAAAATTCCCATAACATAGTTCCGATTGCAGTTAAAACAAATTTCAAAATAGAGCTGGTTTTCCGCCTGGTCTCAGCTCAACTGTGGATTACATACTGCTGGCATCAAGCAGGCGCTGCAGGGACATCCCGAAGATTTCGAGGGTCCATTCCACGTCGGTGAAGGCGCGGTGAGCCTGTCCGTCTCCGGTGCCCAGGCTGAAATGCCGCTGTAGATTTTGAAGACTGTAGCTCGGAAGGTTTGGATAGGCGTGTTTGATTATGGCAATCGAATCCATGGTTTTGCCTTTCCATAATTCGATGCCGTGACGGAACAGACTCTCCTGCAGGAAAGAAAGGTCGAATCTGCCGTTGTGCGCCACCAGCGTGCTGTCCTCGGCGAATGAGATGAAATCCTTGCCCACACTGATGAATGACGGAGATTTTTCCACCATCTCATTGCTTATCCGGTGTATCCGGATGACTTCGTCGGGAATCCTCATCCCGGGATTTATCAGGGAATGGAAGCGAGAATGAACTCCGTCGGAGTCCACCCTGATTGCCGCAATTTCGACGATCCTGTCGTTTACCGGAGACATGCCGGTGGTCTCCACGTCAAACACCGTGAAAGGCCCGAGTTCATGCCATTTTGATATATTTGAATTCATAAAAGCCTTTTAAGTCAACCACAGAGACACGGAGGCACAGAGAATCCTATGGTTGAAATCCATGGAAGTTGGAAACATGTTCATATCAAGAGGAGTTGGCACGCATTCTCCTCGAACATTATAATTCCTTTGTGTCTCCGTGTCTCTGTGGTTATTTTAATGACTTAGCCTTTTCCCAGGCATCCTTGACGGCCTTGAGTTGTTCACGCAGGGTCGGGATGGGGATTTTTGAAAAATCATCGGCGGGAATTGAGCCTAGAACCCGTTTCGGATCCGGTGGGGAATTGTCGCGGCCGTCTGACGGGAGTTTCCTGACAATCTGTTCAACTTCACTGTCGCCCTTGAAATATTTGTTGTCATGGGGAAGCGGGAACAGGGTGGTTTCGCCCTGCATGCGATATTCAATCACCGCATTGACATCGTCGCAGACACCGAGGGCATAATAGCCTCCAAACGGGAGATCGGGATTATCCTTCTTTATCTTCTCGTAGGTTTTTATGATCTCGCCCTCCAGCCTGACAATCTCGACGGCATCTTTCCCCTCATACACTTTCGCCACACGGCCAAGAACCCAGGACTGGTCGAGAGTGTCCATTACTCTGAACTCCACCTTCCCGTCGATTCCAAAATAGAAGGACAGCTCGATGGTGAAATTACTTCCTGCAATCCGCAGTTCATGCTGAGAATGGCTGACGGGTACGAAAAGAGTGTCCTGAGTGCCCGGAACAGGAATCTGCGTGTTGAGCCAGTATGCCGTTAAAACCTCGAGCCCCTTATAGAACAGATCCCCGAAATTGGCGAAATAACGGGCGTCCCTTACTTCGACTTTACAACCGGACTTCATAAGCTCGTCTGCAAGTGCGGCTGGAGTATCAACCGTTCTATCTCCGAGCTTGACCATGTATCTTGGCTTGTCCTTTTCAGGGGGATTCAACGATAGCCTGTTCAGCATTGACGCCATGCGGGCGCTGTCGGCTACGATATTCGCCTTTGACGCATCAGCCCTGTCACCGGCCTGAAGTCCGAATCCGAGATCTTTGAGAGCCGAAGCGGGCGCAGGGGCGTTCACCTTTTTGGGAACAGGCAGTCCAAGCTCCTCAATGAGGTTTTCCTTCAGTTCCTCGATTTGCGCCGGTTTGACGGAATCCGTGTTTTTCTCCGCCCTCTTTTTAGCCTCCATACCGGCTATGACTATGGCCGCCCCCATCCCTTTTACGGTAAATCCGGGGAACTGGTCGAAAGCTGCAAAGTCTTTCCTGAATATGAGCGATTTCAACAGCTGCAACTCCTCCGGACCGAGTATTCCTCCCGCATTTGGGTTGCGTCCGACCCTGCTTCTCAGCGCCTCTATGAAATCCTGGTTTTTTGAAAGGTCAGACATGACTTTTGAAAATTTGACGAAGGCGGAACTTTTGTCGGCTTCTTTCTCTTTTGCGACGGCGCGCGCATCGTCGATCTCCTTGAGATGCAGGAGAACAATACGTTTGGCTTCATCGATGACATATGGGTTGCCGGTGCAGGTATGGGAGTCGTGGACAAGATATTCCGATACGGCACCGTCGAGGTGTGAGCTTGAATAAGGCACTATGCCGTCACTGCTGCCGGGACCTTTTTCGGCGTCGCGAATGCCTATGATGGAATGGTATTTCGCCCCGTCCCAGAACGGGAGCTTGGACGAGACCTGGATTCCGATGCTGTCCGGTGAGAGCGCCTGGACGGAGGTGGGGATCACATCCTGGTATTCTGGAGGCATTGCACGTAAAATACCTTTCCTGTTCAAAAGAAGCTTGGAAGTGGAATTCACAAATTCTGCAGGAAGGCTTATGGTTTTGGAAAGCAGACGGGCCCACCAGGCGATCGCTATGTCGCTCCCCCTGTGCGGAGTGGCGATGAACACGACCCTTTTCACATACGGTAAATGATTGAAGAACAGCTTATCCTCCACCATCTTTTTTTCGTCCGGCGAAAAATCCGGGCTGTCAAGCGGGACTTTAAAGACGGCGTTGAAGAAATTGTCGGCGCTGTCCTGGATAAGGGTCTTTGACAGGAGGCCGCCCATGCTGTGGCAGATCACCATCATGTTGTCGAAGTTCGGATTATCGCCTTTCGGGTCAACCCTGTCGCGGAGTATCTTCAGTTTCGACCTGAGTATGTAGCTGGACTCGTAAACGGGCAGGCCGGTCGGATAGTAGAAGAACCAGAACTGGCATCTCTCCCTGATTTCCGGAATCCCCATCAGGTCGTTGTACATTTCCAGGAAGGTTCCAGGACTTGAGTAAAGCCCGTGCACCAGGAGGACTGGTATTTTCCCGGGGTCGTACGGTTCCAGCATGTATATGTTGCTTTTGCTGATGAGGCTGGCGGGGTTTTTCAGGCCTGCGAAGTTGAACTGCGCAGGATCGTTGTTGGCAAGATATACGTTGAGAGGCACGGTGTAATCGGCATCTATCCTGAAAGGGTGTCCGCCGAGGTTCATTTTGCCGGTCCGCATCGCATTGTAAAACCTGAGATCCGCATTCCTCGGCTCACCCTTCTCCCTTGGGTTGTCGCCGAATTCGAGCACTGCAGTCATCGGGAGGAAGAAAGCCTTGGCGTAGTTCGCCTCGTCGGGACTGTCCTTCCTGGCGTGTTCTCCGAAAATCGAGGCCCCAAGGCCGTTGGAACGGTAGGAGTTGGAGAAGCCCTCCACCTCGTAGTCGTAGGATGAGCAGACCCTGTTGAAGAAGGAAGGATCCATGAGATCTTCATTGTCAACTTTGACTGATATGGTGAATTTCCTGTATTCGAGATCTAGGACGAAGTCCCTGTCCCACGGAGTTTTCGATTTCTGCCACAGCATCAAACCCCTTGAAATCGAGCTGTTGTAAAGGCCGGCGGCAAGCAGCAGTTTTGAAGATATGTTGTTCGGTTTCCCGAAAATACCCTTCGACAGGTAGTCGTAGCAGAAGGATGCGCATAGGGCGTAATATGCAGCCGCGTTCAGATTGTCTTCGCCCTCAAGTTTGAAACCGTGGCAGTATGATAACTCGGCAATGGGTATGACGCTTTCATGTTCTCCCGACATGTCGAATCTTTCAACAAGCTTGGCAATGGCGGATTCCGGATTCTCCAGGTATTCCTCGGCGAGGAAATTCAGCCTGAGATACTGCACCGTGTCCGGACTTATCTTCTCGGAAATCAGCCTGCTCTCGTTGAACCTCTGGAACGTGTATGTTGATTCGATGTTCCTGAACGAATACTGGCTTGCGCATCCGGACAGCAGGATTATCGAAAACACTGCTAAAAACAATAAGATTCTTCTGAGATGATTCATTTCCTCTCCATGGATATGCGGTTTATAATCTTTCGGGCATTAATCTACAATTTCCTCTGCTATTTCATAGAGGACACCTGCAGGAATTCGCTTTTTTCCCATTTGCCGGGCTTTGAATTTTACATGATTACAGCCTATAATGATTATAACTTAATTATAATTAAAGAATATACCATATGAAATATATTGCGGTGGAAAAAACACTTTCGGAGAAAATAAGCAGGCTGCCGGCAGGCGCCAAGCTGCCGACCTATAAGGAGCTCTACACTGAGCTGGACATAAGCCAGAGCACTCTGGACAGGGTGCTTCGCAGTCTTGAGGAGAAGGGGGCTATAACCAAGAGGAGGGGCAGCGGCATATTCGTCTCGCAAAACGGAAATGTCAAAAACAGGACTTTCAACATAGGGGTTTTGGTTTCCGACATTACAAACCGTTTCTGCGCGTTGCTGGTAAGGGGGATTGAGGCTGGGCTTTCCGCCCGCGGATACCGTATGCTCCTATGCAACGGCACAAATGAGCTTCAGAAGGAAATAGACTTAATCTCCTCTATGAGGGAGAAAATAGACGCCCTTATAGTGTTTCCGACGACATCGAACGCCTTGAATTCCGAATATGCAAGTTCCCTTATGGAACTGGAAAGGAAGACGGGGACTCCTTTTGTATTTGTGAATATGGCCGTCAACGGGCTGGGTGGCAATTTTGTCGGGTTCGACGAATACGGGGCGCTTCTTGAGGTGACGAGTTTCCTGATTCAGAAAGTGCCGGACAGGCGGATTATATATCTGGGGCAGGCGGGAAGCATAATAGGTGCGGAAAGGTTCCTCGGTTTTGAAGATGCGCTGCTGAGGATGAAAATCCCTGTTGAAAAGGTGGGCATACACTACTTTTCCACCAAGTTCAGGAATTCATACGGCCAGGTGATTGCCGATATCAGGGGGTCCCCGTCGATTGTCGTCGCGGCTAATCCGGACCTGCTTATGGGGCTGATAAATATTGCACGCCGGAAAAACGTGCGCATTCCGGAGGACATGATAGTAGCCGGAGTGGTCGAAGAGGATTACCGGAACTACCTTGACGCTCCTGTTGTCGCATTGGTTAAGCCTTCAACCGAGATGGGCGGCAAGGCCGCACAGATGACTCTTGACATCCTGTCGGGTGCAAAAGGGGTCAGATCATGCCGCCTTAAACTGACAATCAGGGTTCCCGACGAAGTCAAGAAGTTCCTGTCCATTTAGTTTTCTGCGAAACGGCTAATCCGCCCGCCTTCTGCAAAATAACCCACTTAAAAGAGTATCGATATACTATGTTTTTTCACAGAAATTTCATAATACCATATTGACTTGGCGGTAGATTTATTATATAATTAACTATAATCTAATTATACTTATAGTATATATGTAAATTCAAGTTTGCGCTAAATTAAGGAGGATTATGAAAGTGGAAACCTGCAAATGCCGCCGCAATCAAATGTCCGCCCGGGAGATACGGCATATCTTCACGCTTATCGAGCTCCTCGTTGTAATCGCGATCATAGCCATCCTGGCCTCGATGCTGCTACCGGCATTGGGCAAGGCCAAGGATCTCGCAAAATCCTCCGTCTGCCTAAATAACCTGAAGCAGATAGGCACTTCCTTGCACCTGTACTCGATGGACTTCAACGACTATTTCTGCCACTACCGGGACCCGAATGTCGAATACATCCCGTATACCTTAAGCAAAAACAACTACCTGCTTACACCGTTCAAATATAATGAGACCGCCAAATATTATACCCCCAATCCATGGCTGTGCGCCGCTTTGGATACGGACAGATATGTGCCGATAAAGGATGTGGCGGTCGGTGCATTCTCCTCATACACCATCAACCCCCAGGCCAATACGGTCGGCTTGTTTTTCAAAAACGGCACGGCGGGAAGCAAATATATAAAGATGATACAGCTTACCACTCCGACATCGGCGCTCCTGTTGGCGGACAGTCTGCCTGAGCTGAACGGCGGCGCATATCAGGGACGCCTTGACGGGCTGGGTTATCTGGATTACCGCCATTCGCGGAAATGCAACTTCCTGTATGCCGACGGGCATGTAGACCCTGTGCCCATGTATGAGAGGGTGGAATTATATGTCGGCGCAAAAATGTTCTTATTCAGAAACGGCAAATCTACTGCATGGTAAGTTCAGCTTCAGTTCCAGACCGTGTCGCGGCGGCAGTCAGCCAATAAAGGAAGCCCGCTCATGATATCGTCCATCACATACAGGGGGGCTCTTGTCAAAGAGCCCTCCGTTCAGGGGGAGCGCAAGTGCGACTCGGTAGTCCCTACCCATCCGGCAATAGCCCAGGCCAGCCGTAAGCGCTGGATTATATTTTTCTCCACGCTGGATCTCAGAGGATGGGACGGCGTAAAAAGCATAGTCTACCAGCTGCGTTCAAATACCCCGGACGGACCCGTCATCAGGGAGGGCCTTATTGTCTCTTCGGAGGACAACTGGGAACTGCCCGGCGTCAACGGTCTTTTTTCAAAGCGCTGCGGTACTCCGGTTGTTTTCGGCGTACCCAAGGGGGCGGTCGCCAATGGGCGTCTTCTAGAAAACAATAACCTGTTTGTCCTGAAATGGTACAGGTCGGCTTTTCTAAAGAGGGATGACGGCGTTGTTTTAAGCCCATGGCACGCCGGACACTGGAAAAAAGAGGATGCTTCGCTCAGGGAGGCCGCCATTAAGACGATACGGCTTGAATGGCTGCAGTTCCGCCTCAATGAAAATGAAGACGACATCGAGATTGTCCATGGCCCGGAGCTTGTCTGTCAAAAGGGATATGGAGGGGACGAGGTGTTTTCAAGTCTCGGCGCAGGCTATACGATGATACACGCCCTCACCCCGCCGGCGCCTGAGGACGGAAGCCTGACGCATTGGATTGAATATGACACATTTGAGAAGGTATCGTTGAATCATCCTTACCCGCCGCATGGGCGAGTAGCTCCGGTACGCTACGTGTTCAACAGGGAAAAGCGGCTTTACGAGTGGATTGACACCGGAAACCTGATTCAACTGGAAAACAGGGTGATTGGAGAGGCGAGCATAATCAAGAACGATCATGGATGGATAATTGCCTGCAGGGACTTTTCAACGGACGGGGTGACGTGCTGGATTAAAACCGGACATCCTTTTGAAAGCGGTGCCCATGATGTTTATTTTTCCCCTCAGGGTGAAGGACCCAGGCAGGGGCCAAGGCATGCATATCTCTGCGCCGACGGAACGCTAAGGCTCTTCGGGAACGAATCTGCGCTTCGTGTCCCCAGCCGCAATCCGCTTTTCTCATGGGATGTAAATGAACGGGACTTCTCTCTTGCCAACAGGAGAACCGTATTGGATGCGCAGGCGGAAGGTCTGCCGTTTTCAAAACCATATGTCGATTTCTGCAAACTATCACCCATCCGGGACAATCGCCAGTATCTGATATTCCGCTGCATCAACAGTCAGACGGTCCGGGGCGCATCTGAGGCGGTGATGCCTTCCGGACAGGAGCTTGCCGCTTCCGGAATCCATTATGCCGAGATAAAATATGAAGGTGATTTTCCCGACACGTGGAGTTTTAATTAAACAGGTTTTCCGTCTTATGGCTGCTGTAAAAATAACATTTATAGGTGGTGGTTCATACCAGTGGGGTGTCGCGCTTGTCCGCGACATGCTCGTAACAAAAGGGCTTGACGGTTCCGAACTGGTGCTGATGGACATCAATCCTGTCGGGGCTGAAGATGTCAGGAAAGCGTCCATGGCAGTCCAGGCTAAAACGAAGACACACTGGCGGATCACTACTTCATCCGACCGGAAAGCCTCCCTGAAAAATGCCGATTTCGTCATCCTCTGCATCTCCACCGGCGCTTTGGATTCGATGGAACACGATCTGGACATACCTTGGAGATACGGAGTCCACCAGACAGTGGCGACACAGTCGGCCCCGGCGGATTGAACCGCGCGTTGCGCAACATACCGGTTTTCAGCGGCATTATGGACGATGTGAACACGATCTGCCCAGATGCCTGGGTGATGAACCTTACAAACCCAATGACTACTCTTACCGACGCTGTGCTGCGGTCCAGTGTTTCCGGAAGGGCGGTCGGCCTCTGCCATGAGATCTCCGGCGGCCGCAGCTTCATCTCCTATCTGCTCGGGATCAAACCTGATGAGCCGAGTTTTAAAGTCTGTTCCGCCGGAATCAATCACTGCATCTGGATGCTCGGCGCATCCTTTCGCGGGGAGAGCCTGCCTCCTAAAATCAGAGCTGCGGCTGCAGATAAGGAACTAGCCTGGTCCGGCGCAAAAAAACTTTTGAAAAGAAATGATTTTGAAAATTTCTGGAAATGTACGGCCGTCAAACGGGAACTTATGCGGATGACCGGGGCATTGCCGCTCGCAGGCGACCGGCACACAGTCGAATTTTTCGGGCATTTCACAAATGATCTGAAGCTTGTCCCGGACTATTGGGGCACCTGCTTCACCACCATCACGGACCGGCGTGAAAAATGGCTTACGCGAATGAAAAAGAAGACTCTGGATATTGCCGCCGGCATGGAGAAGATGGAACTGCGATGTTCGCATGAGCCGGTTGCGCCGATTATTGACGCCATCACCAACAGCCATACATACCATCTGGAGGCCGGCAACCTGCGCAACATCGGGCAAATCCCAAACCTCCCCATGGGTGCGGTGGTGGAGACACCCTGTATTGTGACCTCTGACGGCATTCGTCCTGTCGCCGTGGGGGAAATGCCCTCAGCCGTGGTGGCAATCCTCGCAGGGCACTGCCATCGCCAGCAGATGATCGTTGACGCCGCATTGAAAGCCGACAGAGGTCTTGCACTGGCCGCCCTCATTTCGGATCCGATGGTGCAGGACGCCTCAACCGCATCGCAGATGCTATCGGAGATGATGGAGGCGACAGCGCAATGGCTGCCCCAGTTTTATACTAGGGGATTGAAAAAGAGGATGAAACCGGCATTTAAGCGATCTGATAAGACGGCGCAGTCATCCGCCGAAGCGGACAAGGGAGACATCCCAGATGAGATTGCGAAACGCTGACGGAAATGTTTTGCGGAGGAAAGCAACAATTTTATAAGGAAGGACGGATAACATGAACTCATTGCAGAAAAAAAACACGTCTGTCCCATTGGCAGTGTGCTTGCGGGAAAACTTAAAAACATTGGTGGAACCAGGCACTGTGATTTTCCGCAAATGGCTAATCGGTTCTGTCGGATTGGCGGTTACGACGGCATGCCTGTTTGCCCAGGAAAGCGTGTTTTCGGACGGGGACTTTGAATCGCCGCCGAAGCATGGTTCCTCATCAATATCATTCATTGCAGGCTCCTGGTTTGTTTTTTACAATAAATGCGAAGCTTCCCAAGCCAGCGTCTCGCTTGACAGCGCGCAAAAACACGGCGGGGACAACAGCGTGAGTGTGCGGGGTGTCACACAGCCGGGAGGCAGTGCCGGAATAGCGCACGAGGTTGCCGTATGCGCAGGTGAAAAGTACGAGATTTCCTTCTGGTACCGCACTGATCTCACCAAGGGCAATGCGGTGATCTTGGTCACTCATCTGAAAGAGAAAACCCGGGTGGAACTCCCGGCCTCGGGCGAATGGCGGGAATACAAATATGTTTTCACCGTCGAATTTCCGCAGTCGAAAACCGAGGGGACAATATCGGTGCGCCTCGGACTGTTCAACGCCGATATCAGTGGACAAGTATGGTTTGACGACGTGAACCTTAAAAAACTGCAGTGATAAATAAAAACAAGGTGCCATAGGATGAGACGCTTTATTTTTGGAAGAAGATGTTCGGGGAGTTTTTTTCACAGTTCGTATTTTGAAAACTGGAAAATTACGCTGCTCGCCGCCTGCGTCCTGATGCCGTTGCCGGTTTTCGGCGCCGAAGGGAAGCCAGTCCGCCTGATGCCGTTCATCTGCCGGGATGCCGTGGTTAAGGAGTCGCCGGAGAAGACGGTTCTGGCCGGCAAGGAAAAAGCCGCGGTTATAATATCCGGAAAGGCGGCGGCCGATGCAAGTGAGAAATTCAACAGCGAACAGATTGACAAGGCCGCCAGGACGCTTGAGAAATGGCTTGTGAAAATCTCAGGTGCAAAGGTGTCGGTCGCGAAAGAGGTCGGGAACGGGGCGCGGCGGATTTTCATCCACAGCACCGGGGACCCGGCGGCTGTTTTTCCGGAGCTCGGAAAGGCCGACGCCCACGGGTTCGTAATTGCCGTAAAAGACGGGGACCTGCACATTGTTGGCGCTTCAGGCGTGGGCACCCTTTACGGAGTCTGGTTTTTCCTCCAGAACTACTGCGATGTCCGGATCCTGATGGAAGGAGATCTGGGCGAAGTCTATACCAGGCGGGACAATATCGAGATTCCGAAGGATTTGCATGTCTTCAATCCGGGGCCTGATTTCCTGTTGCGGATCCACAGCGGTACCGGCGGGCTGGACATGGGGGCGTGGCTTGCCGATTTCGGGGCATCCCAGCGCTTTCAGTACCATCACAACACTCCGGCTATTTATGATCCCGTCAGATTCGGGAAGGCCCATCCCGAGTGGTATCCGATTTACAAGGGGGATCGGTTCATACCGAAAATGAAAGTCAGCGGCTGGGAACCGAATTTTTCCGACCCTGGGGTGGTTGCCCGCGCCATTGAATACGCCGATGAGATGTTCAAGACCGACCCTAACCTCAAGTCCGTCTCCCTTACCCCCAACGACGATCAGAACTGGTCGGAGATCGACTTGGCGGAGGCTAAAAAACAGGACGTGGGGATGAACGAGATCTATTTTGATTTCGTGAACAAGGTCGCCCGCCATGTGAAGAAAAACTGGCCCGGACGATATGTGGCTTTCGTCCTCAACTATCATTTTCAGGATCCGCCCCGTAAGCCGATGGAGGACAATGTGATGGGATTCATAATGGATCAGAAGGGAAATATCGAGGATGATTTGAAGAAATGGGGGCCTACGATTAGGAATTTCGGCTGTTACCAGTGGATTTACGGTTCGGCCTATCCATTTCCGAACCACTATCCGCATGCGTTCCAGGATTTCCTCAAACTGCTTCACAGGCACGGGGCAAAGGCGCTTAAGACCGAATTTTACGATGTGCCCATAAACGGCAGTCCGCGCCTATGGGTGATTTCGAACCTGCTCTGGAATGTCGACGCCGACGTAGACGCCCTTCTAAAGGATTATTTCGAGCGCATGTACGGAAAGGAGGCGGCACCGGCCATGTCCCGCTACTGGTTCCAGTGGGAGCAGGTATATGAAAGGCGGCGGACGCCGGAGAACTTCAATCTGGTCGACCGCAAGGACGGAGAGGCGAAATTCAACCCCATCACGGACAAGGACATCGAGGTACTCGGCCAGCTGCTCAATGAGGGAATGTCAAAAGTCGTAGGGGAAGATAACCGCAGGCGCATTGAATTCACGGCCGCCACATTCGGCCGTTCGGCTCATTATTTTGAAATGTGCAAGCACCTCAAGCTGTTGCGCCAGCTTACGGACAAACCCGAATTCGCCAACCTTGAACAGGCTGAGAAAATGCTCGGCACAGCGGCCTCTTTCATGAATGCGGAGGAGTCTGTCTATGCATGGAACGTGACGAAAATCGAATCGGAACCGGCGCTGGCTTATTGCAGCACAGCCGACGGAAAGGGGAGAAATCCCTGGCCATGGAAACCGTTTTACCTCCGGATGGAGCCGAGGATCATCCACATAACGTCCCCTGACAAAGACTGGGTTGCCGTGGGCAGGAAAATCAATATGATCGTCCAATACATAAGTTCCCAGCGCTTGAAAGGCTCTTCCCCGCAGGCTGTGGCGGAATATTGGGAAAATCTGGCGAAGGAAAAGCCCATCCTCCGACCTTATGCTGAGGCCGAACTCCTGCGTCTGTTGAATCCTGACGCGTCTTTGGCCAATGTGGTTAACAACGGGTCTTTCGAAGTGGCCGGAAATCCCGGGACACCGGAGGCCAAACAGCTTTTGGCGGATATGCGGTCCAACAAGATCAACTGGGCCGACTGCGATCATTTCACCATGCCGGGCGTGGTGTGCGAGGGATGGAACGCCATTCAGAACCGCGAGACCAGACCGGTGAAAGCGGTATTGGATGGTGAAGTTAAGAAGGACGGCAATGTGTCAGTCCGCGTCCAATATGTAGGTCAGAACATGGGAGGGGTCGCCACCCGCGTGACGCTTCCAGACCCGAATTCCCGCTACCGCCTGTCCTTCTGGTACAGGACGACCAAGAACACTCAGGTGATGTGCTACTACATGTTTTACCAGGTGCGGCACACGCCTTACGGCTCATCCCTGAAGCAGGCAAGCGAGGAATGGAAAAAAGTGGAGATTGAACTCCCGTTCAATCACACCATTCTGCCGCTTGAGACTGCCGACATGAGCCTGTGCCTCGGCATCTGGTCGGGAAATCAGGAATCCACGGCCTGGTTTGACGATGTCCGGATCGAGAGGCTCTCGCCGGCGGGCCTGGAGAAGAAATGAGCGGTTTTTCCCGCCTGCGAACTTATGGAGTTTACTATATGAAGCTTCCCTTAAATCAAACCGCAGGAATCATGATATGAGCATGGAAATAATGAGAACATCTCGGAAAGCCATTCCGGGCTTTCAAAAATATTCCGCCAACCGACGCGGACGGCTCATGCGGATTTTCATGGCTTCCCCAAAATGGAATGCCGTCTTATCTGGAATCCTGTTTATGTGTGCGGGTTACAGTTCGTATGGGGCGGGCGTTGCGGGAACGTCAGTTCTTTCCGTAAAAGGGGTTAAGGATTCAGTGCAACAGGAAAAGGTGCAACTGAAGCCGGAATTCGCTCCGGTCAGAGAGATTGTCGGCGGGAAGAAACCTCTTAAATGGCTGTTTCTGGGGGACAGCATCACCATGGGTTCGAGTGCCACATTCGGATACCGCGACTATACGCAGCTCTTTGCAGAGCATGTCCGCATGGAACTGGGGCGCAAGCAGGATATCGTGATAAATTCAGGGGTCAGCGGCGACAGCACCGACAGGCTTCTCAGCGGGTTCGACTGGCGCGTGAAACAGTTTCAGCCGGACGTGGTCTTCCTGATGATAGGCATGAACGATTGCACCATCAACGACCCGAAACGTTCCGTCTCACAAAAGGATTTCCGCGCAAACTTGGAGAAGCTTGTAAAACTCGTCCGGGAAATTCCGTCGTGCATTATGGTTCTCCAGACCACATGCCCGATGCTTCCCGGTTCCGCCCCCGAACGCGAACCGCATTTTGAGGAATACATGAACATCGTCCGGGAGGTGGCCAAGGCGAATGACTGTCCGCTTGTTGACCATACGAAATTCTGGCGTGAGGCGGCCAAGGCCAATCCCGCCGTTCACTACTACTGGATGGGGCACGCCTTCCATCCCAATCAATTCGGACACCGGGTGCTCGCCGAATTGATCTTCAAAGAACTTGATATTTTCAATCCGGACGACCCGAAAGCCCACACTTGCAGGTTCTTTCACCCATGAGAAAAGCAGAGGTTCAGACAATGGCGAAAACAGCATTCATCAGTCAGCAGTGGCGGATGTGGGGAATGTGGGAGCCGAAAATGTTCCTGCAACGCCGGGGCGATGGAGCAGTCATGGATGTCGATGCGCTCTGGGACGAGAGTCACAGCGACAAAGTGATCGAGCGGATGAAGACCCTTGGCATCAACCTATGCCACATCCATTTTCACAAGGGTTACGGTTTGGAGCATGAACGCGAATCCATTGCCGAAGCCAGGGATTTCGCCGGACGCCTTCACGGGAATGGCATACGGGTGGGAGCGTATATAGGAAGCACCTTCTTTACTGAAACGTTCCGGCATCCGCGTTCCGCGGAGATGATGATGCATAACGGACACTCCGGTTGGAGCGCAGCCCAGTACTTCCGGAAGCATTGGTGTTACAACAGCCCGGTGAGCCAGGAGTATTTCAGGGAAGTGATCCGCGTAGCCATCGAGGAAGTCGGGGCCGACGTGATTCATTTTGACATGTCATGGTCCTTCGTCCAAGATCGACTCTGCCATTGCTCGCATTGCGCCGATGGTTTCCACCGCTTTCTGAGGGAATTGAATCCCGAACTCGTGAAGATAGCCGGTTATGATCATGCCGGTATGATTGATCCTCCGCCTCCCGGGAACGGGGCATATCTGGCTACGGTCAAAGAGATGCGCGAACCTGGGGCGATGGCATGGCTCCTATATCATGCCGATGCAGGAGTGGAAGCCATGAAATCGCTCGTGGGACATGCCAGAGAACTCAAGCCGGATGTGGGAATCTTTTTCAATCCTGCCTGCTTCTGCGGAATAACTCCGTTTGCTTATGCGTCCGACGATTTCAAAAAGCTCGCGCTTGCGGACATGGCCGCCGTCGAGGACTCGCTTGAGAATCCGGTCGGTGTGACAGAAGACGGCATGCCGGTTTCCCGTTTCCGCGCCTACAAGGCCGGCATGCGGACGCGTTGCCGGATAATGTATTACACTGTCGAACATGGCAAACGCAACCCGCTGCTTATGGCCGAGGCCGCTGCGTTCAGCTACGCCTCTTTGGGATGCCTCGGAATGATCCAGCAGAAGAACCATCTGTTTACTGAACCTGAAGACGAGACCATGCTCCGATATCTTATTCAACGCGAAGAGCTCTTTCTAGACCGCAAAC
>JBAZRS010000032.1:0-3409 GCA_041662825.1 Victivallales bacterium
ACATCGCAGTTGCTGGAGCCCATCAGCGCCCAGGAACCGTCCACAAGCATCGCCTTGGCATGTGAAAAGACGCCTTCCTTTTCGTAAATCTTCACGCCTGAATCAAGCAGGTCCCCGTATAGGCTCTGCATGGCGTACTGGACATACCAGTGGTTGTTCTTCCGCGGGACTATTATCCGGACCTCGACACCCCTGGCGACTGTAGCGCAGAGCATCTTGATGAAAGGTTTGTCCGGGACAAAATACGGCGTCATTATCCATATGTATCGCTGTGCCGTGGAAAACGCCGTGAAAAAGACTTTCTCAATGGCCTCGTAGTTCTGTCCGGGGCCCGAGTCGATCACCCGCACAATGGAGTCTCCGCATTTTTCAGGCAGGGGGAAGTTTTCCCCGATGAAAAGATGTGAAGGATGGGTGGCGGAAACATAATGCCAGTCCCGCAGGAATGAAACCTGAAGCTCCCCCACGGCCGGTCCGCTTATCATGCAGTGCAGATCGTGTATGTAGCGGTCGGGACTGCCGAGTCCGGAGACATTGGCGCTGCTTATGTTTATTCCCCCGACGAAAGCGGTCTTTCCGTCTATAACAAGCAGTTTCCGGTGGTTCCTCAGTTGTATGCTCCACGGGGATTTCAAGTGGAACGGCGAGAAAGGCTTGATTTCAAAATCGGGGATTTTCCGGCCGAAGTACCTGAAGAGGAATGAAATCAGAGCCTTGGTGCTGCCGAATTTGTCGTAGATTACCTTCACCTTGACGCCCTCAGCAGCCTTGGCTTCCAGCCGGTCGAGAATCGATTTTCCGATGGCGTCGTGCATTATGATGAAAGACTGGAGGTGTATGCTGCTTCTGGCCTTTTCAATCTCCTCCATCATCTTCGGATAGGCCTTTGTGCCGTCCAAGAGCAGTTCAATCCTGTTGCCGGTAAGGGGTTCCGTGTCCGGCAGTTGCCTGTCCAGACTCATCAGGTATGGGGGATAATCGTCCTGGCCCTCGGGTTTCAAAATGAACTTCGCCTGTTCGGAAAGATACCTGTTTATGGGCTGGTGATCAGGGTTGTTCTTGTGGGAGCTTACCAGGTCGTGCGCTATTTTTATCTGAATGCCGCGGGTATACATCTTGTTGATTCCAAAAAGTATGTACAGGAGGGTTCCGGCAATCGGGAACGAGAATACAATGATCAGCCAGGCGACTGCGGCCGGAGGTTCCCCGTGCTTGTTGAGCACTATGTGCACCGCCACAAATGCACATATGACAATGTCGACGATTATCAGGAATATCGCCGTAAAAGCGTCAAATTGAATCGCTTCAAACATTTTTTTCCCTTTCGGGAAAAAAATAAACTGCGTTATGGCATAAATCCAATGCAGTTCCACAAAATGACAAATAGGTTGTGACTTTGCAATGGCGACAACGATAGGTCGAAGCTATATTAGCCTATCGGATAGCAATGTGTTTGATGAGGAATAGAATCCCAGGGTGAAAAGTTCAACTTCGGTGAATGGCTGGATAAAGATTATTTCAAAGGGTTTGAAAGGCTGATGATTGAAATGGGTATGAAGGCCCGCCGCCCCGACCGTTCATTCTGACCATAGCCCAATGGGTCGGAAAAGAACTCCTAGCGCTCTGATCGGAAAATCCGGAATCTCTTGTGTGCTCTTCCATGCTAAGCTAATCCCTACAGGTTGTAGAGATTGAATATGCATCTCGGCAATGCTATTTTTGAATAAGTAAATTAGCATGAAAAAGCGGTTGCGAAAATAAAGCAGAAGATGAAAAAAAACTTTTCAATATGGAGCCCGGGATATGTGATTACTTCTGAAATCGCACGGGATCTGATGAGCATCGAATCTGCGAAAACAGTTATCGGCAAGTTATCGGCAGTTTATCGGTAAAGAATGAAGGAAAAAGAAATACACCAGATGATTTACAGGACTTTCCGGCAGGGGCGGGGCGTCGCCGTCGGGCCGGGGGACGACTGTGCCGCCCTGGATTTCGGGGGAAGCAGGTATTTCCTTGCCGCAACCGACCAGCTCGTTTCAGATGTCCATTACATTCACGGGAAAACTCCGGCTGCGGCCATCGCCAAAAAACTTTTCAACCGCAATGTCAGCGACATTGCCGCCATGGGAGGAACACCCGCATTCGCCCTTCTTACTGTCGCCTCGCATTCGGCCGACAGGAAATGGTATTCCGCCTTCATCAAATCAATCCAGAAGGAAGCCTTCAGATGGAATGTGAGCATTTGCGGAGGCGATATTTCTTCGGTTAAAAAAGATGTGACTGTCTGCACTCTGACCATTAACGGCTGGGTCGATAAAAATAAAATCTGCCTGAGATCGAATGCAAAGCCCGGAGATATCCTCTACGCCACAGGCCTGTTCGGAAATTCATTCAAATCCGGACAGCACCTGAGCTTTACGCCAAGGATTGATGTTGCGCAGTTCATCGCGGGTAAATTCACCAGGGCGATGATTGATGTGAGCGACGGACTGCTGATTGACGCCCAGAGGCTCGCTGCGGCCTCCGGAGCAGGGCTGGTGATTGACACTGGGAAAATACCATTGAGAAAAGGCGCTTCTCTCAAAACTGCTCTTTCCGAAGGAGAGGACTATGAACTGATTTTTGCAGTGCCTCCTTCAAAGTCAGGCGAGCTTGATAAGGAATGGCCTTTCAAAAACATACGCCTTTCCCGGATTGGGAATTTCACAGGCGCCCATAAGGGCAGGATTTACGATTTGGGAGAAAAAGATCTTACAGCAACATATAAGACAGGATTCGACCACTTTGATGATCAGGGAAATTGAAAGCGTATCTGAAGAACAGACCGAAGAGATAGCTGCGGATTTCGCAAAAAAATCACTTCCGGGAACTGTCGTCGCCATTTACGGCGAGCTCGGAGCCGGCAAGACGGTGTTCGCCCGCGGTTTCGCCAGAGGCCTTGGGGTGACAGAAACCGTGTCAAGCCCGACATTCACCATCATGCAGGAATATAAGCTTGGCAAAGAAGCAAAGGCGAAGGGAATCAGCTGGTTCTACCATCTTGATCTCTACAGGATTGAAAATCCGGAATCCGCCCTGGTTTTCGGTGTCGACGAGTATCTTAACAACGACAATGCCGTTCTTCTGGTGGAATGGGCGGAACGCATCGAGAAACTGCTTCCGAAAGATACGGTCAGGGTTGATATATCACATTCCGGCGAGACAACCAGGAAAATCAAGTTTGCAACTTGAGTTCACACCCATCCCGCAGAATATGAATATAGCCTATATTCGAAAACATGGCCTTTCATGCTGAAAACAGCAAAAGAGGAAAATGCGGTCGGGAACTGAAGTATTTCAAGACGTTCGCGGATTTGCGGAAGTCAGTTCTTGCCGCATTCGGAAAGAACATGCGCAATGCGGCTGAGGT
>JBAZRS010000032.1:3419-4413 GCA_041662825.1 Victivallales bacterium
GTTCTGCGGAGCTTCAGCTTCTCGTTGATAGTTTTTCAGGTAAATAATGAAATTATTTACCTGAAAAACTATAGCTGCTATCCCTCTTGCGTTGCACGGGCAAGTCTACATCTAGGGAAAAATGGGAACGGTGAAAAGCACCGTCCTCCTGCGTTACATAAGGAAGACTGGACATACTCCCCTCGATAACTTTATTTCTTTGAGACTTGCACTACAACGCCTGTTTTGACAGGGCCGAGCAAGCAGCGATTCCTTGCGGCATCATATTCCACAGGCATGGCTTTCCCTTCAGCTTCAGCCTTCAATCCTTTTCCTGCGCCGAGTATTTCAAAACGGTGGCGGAGTTGCGAAATTCGCAGCGGTTCAGCGCCTTCAATCTTATCCCATTTCAGGGTGAAGCCGTCTTTCAGTGGTACGCAATTCAGAGTGACGCTCGCATAAGCCCCATCACGGTAAAGAAGGCTGTCGCCGTCGTCGCAGTAAAGTGTGAAGGATTCAGGTTTGGAACCCGGGAATATCAGCCAGGTGATTTCATCGACAGGCTTTTCCCCGACATGCCTCATCTCCGGACCGGTCGGAATCATCGCGCCTTCGCCGACAAGCAGGTGTCCTCCGCGGTTTTCGGGAATACTCGGACGGTGCTCATCCCATTTGCCGGTCAGAATATTGTTGTTCCACCAGTCGAACCAGCGGCCATCGGGAAGGACAACGTGGTCCTGATAGCAAGTCGCAAGAATTCCGTCGCCGATATAGAACTGGTTCAGCTGCTCATAGGACTTGCTGTTTTCCGGATGGACAAGGCAGAGCGGCCTTGCTATGGCCTTTCCTGTCTGCGATGCGCGCCAGCCGAGGCTGTAGAAATACGGAAGCAGCCGCATGCGGAGGAGGCTGTAGTCGCGGTAGATGGAATCGACCTTCTCGCCCTGGAAGCCGGGATAATGGAAATATGCCCAGGAGTTAATCAGCGCCCACGGCAGCAGGAAGCCCATGTGGA
>JBAZRS010000032.1:4423-16600 GCA_041662825.1 Victivallales bacterium
GATCGCATCCTGCAGGATTCCCGCCATTGACTGTTTGCCGCCGCCGGTGTCGCCCGCCCAGGTTCCCGGATAGCGCTGGAATCCCGCCCATCCTGAAATTGAAATCCCGAATGCGCGCCGTCCCGTAAAAGCTTCGTAATCCAGGTTCATCTGTTTTGAAGCCAGCATGAATGCTATGTTGTGCATCTCGTCGTCTTTGCGTCCGTTCCCGTAAAACCTGTCGGGAAACTCGTTGATGAGGAATGCAGGATCCATCTTGAAGAAGCGTACGCCGTCCTTGACGAATTTCTTCAGATGCTCAAACCACGACTGAACAGGTTTGGTGTTCTCGTCCATGTGGATTGCGCCGTGCCCCATATTCTCGTCTAAATGACTCAACTCGACTCCTTCCAGGGCAGGGCCGCCGACAGAGGCGCTTTCTTTTTTTCCGGAAACGTTGCAGCGGCGTTCCTCCTCCCAGGTGAAATCCCAGCGTGTACATAGCCAGAGTCCAAGGGAGTATCCCATCCTTCCCAGCGCATGAATAAGGTGATCCGGTCCGGCGCGGTATGTCGACTCGTGCCCGCAGCCGCGGAACTTCTCGGCGTTCCATTCCTTGTCAACAGAGGAATCATATTCCTTCTGCATCCATCCGGGTTCAAGGCTGAGATTGTCACAGGCGATTCCAGCGTCACGGAGGGTTTTTGCTATTGTGAGGACATCATGTCCGTTTGCGCGTGAATGGTAAAGCATCCATAGACCGAAACTCTTCAGCGGAGGGAGTTTCGGACGCCCTGTGAGGCGGGTGTATTTCTCAATGAGTTCATCGTAGGGTTTGCCGGTGATTACATAAGCGTCCAGGAAATCCTTCTCCACGGTAAATCGCGCCTTGCCTGCATCCGCTACTCCGACATCAAAGAGGAGTCGGCGTGTCGTGTTGAAAAATATTCCGTAGCCGCGGCTGCTCATGAAAAACGGGACCGGCACATGTTTCACCGGATAACTGATCCAAAGCTGGTCGCGCTGTCCGTTGAGGAGAAGCTTTGTCCGCGTCTGGTCGCCGAAGCCGATGAATTTCTCGTCCTTCCCGATCGGAAGGTTCACCTGCCATCCCTGGTTGCTGGAGACTGTCGGATAAGTCGCAGGACGCGAGCCCGGAAGTGTTTTCACCAGTTCCTCGCCACCGTTACTCAGACAGAATCCTGCATCATCGGTGAGTTCAAGGACAAAGTCGCCCGCAGAGATCCTGTTTTTTGCGATTTTCGCAGACTGGGCTTCCTGCAGTTTTTCAATGAAGCCGTATCTGTCAAGCAGACTTTCCCGGCATTCGTCATGTCCGCCCGCCTGTATGTGGAAAATCCCGTCTTCAAGTGCAACGGCGCTCAACGTGATTCCGTCGTCATGCTTGCGCTCAAGAAAAATTTTCTTCATTTTTAGAATCCTTTCATGCAATCTGTGGGATGACTGTAGATTTTTTTCACACCTGCCGAATGTCCTTGTCGTTCTGGTAGTCGGAAAATCCCGTGCCGCAGTCCATGCAGAAGCGGGCGGATGGCAGATGTCCTTCACTGAGGCATTTATGGCATTTTCGGGTTGCAGTCGGCTGCCGTTCCCTGAGCGCCATGAATTCGGCGCTGA
Organism: Victivallales bacterium; assembly: GCA_041662825.1. Classification (GTDB taxonomy): domain Bacteria; phylum Verrucomicrobiota; class Lentisphaeria; order Victivallales; family GWF2-50-93; genus GWF2-50-93. The sequence continues at coordinate 6,041 of JBAZRS010000032.1, forward strand.
CAATTCCGGTCGGCACGGCCAGTGTTCCCCATCCGATAAGCATCATGCACGCCGCAATCAGGCGCCCCAGATCAGTTCTGGGCGTAATGTCACCGAAACCTACTGTTGTCACCGTGGTGATGGCCCAGTAAATTGCCACCGGCACACTGGTGAAGCCATTCGCAGGACCTTCGATCACATACATCAGTGTGCCCATCACAATGACGACCATCATCACAAAGCTCATGAATACCGCGATTTTACGCCGGCTTGCCATCAATGCGCTTCCCAGATACCTGAATTCGGAGACATAGGCGCCCATTTTGAGAATGCGGAAAATGCGCAGCAGCCGCAGGACGCGTACATCGATCAGGGCGTGAAGCCCCGGGAAGAACATGGCAAGATACGTTGGGGCGACAGCAAGCAAATCGATCACTCCGAAGACGCTTCTGGCATAGCGCATCGGACGGCGGACACAGAGCAGCCGAAGCAGGTATTCAATGGAAAAAATGGCGGTGAAGAACCATTCAAGCACATTGAACAGCCTGCCGCAGCGGGTGCGGACGGCTTCGATGCTGTCAAGCATGACAACCGCGACGCTGAGCATAATGAGACTTATCAGGACCAGGTCAAAGATGCGCCCCGCACGCGTATCCGATTCGAATATTATGACGTATGCGCGCAGACGCCATCCGCCCTCCGGAGCCCCGAAACGATTGTCCTGGTCAATGCTGATGGGGATTTTCATTTTCATATTGCAGAAAAGATAGTAGGAGACGGAGCAAAAACAAGTAAGCCACCCTGTTAACCGGAGATAATGGTAACGCATCAGTAACCACGCCCCCCAGGAGGAGCCTCAAAATGAGGCATTACTGAGCAATGTGTGAATGTCGATAAGTAAGGGCCAGTTAAAAGTAGCGCGGGTCTATCTGACCCGCGTCTCTCGGGTCATCCGCCTAGGCGGACGAGTTACTTAAGCGGAAAACCCCAAGTTAGCGACATTCGCGCCGTGTGTAATATAGGAGTCTTACTGCAAGGACAATTATTCTTAGGTAGGGACAGTTCGCCGAACTGTCCGTTTTCCAGGCGGACGCCTCGGCGAGGCGTCCCTACCTAATAAGATAAAGACGCATTACAGATAATGAGTGAGGGAAAGAACTATTCAGAGAGAGGCAAATTCGAAATTGCCTTTTCGAGCTGATTTCTTAAGTTGGTGTTCATCACGTGACCACGTTGGCACGTGGAACGTGACTCTCGTGGCGGCTTTCCGTGTCCGCCGTAGCATCTTAGCGAAGGCGGAAGCGTGTCTAACTTCTTGAATACCAAAACACAACTGAAGTTGTGAACTCCAACGGGAGACATTGCCATAGCAACATTTTCCTGCATTTTGAAATCAGCTCAGAGATATTGCCTTGACTTTGCCTTCCCCAGTAAAAGAGTCAGCCCCATTTTTATCTGCTGCTGTTTGACAATTATTCCCTCGGACTGCGATGTGTGAAATGCGGCGTTTAACAGATCAGTGCTTCAGGCGCAGTTCAAGACTGACAACTGAGTGAGGCGGCAAACGGTAGGCGACCGGTTTTCCTGCGTTTGCCAGAGGTTTCGACGAATACGATATTTCGACAGGCGCACCGCGGTCGAAATCACGGGCCTTCTCGTCGATATTGACTTGTTTCGCCCAACGGATGCCGGGAACCTTTGGCAGTTCCGTGCCGGTGTTGGAGTCGGCCGAAGCCCCGGTCAGCAGATGTGCAGTTCCGGACATGGCGGAGAAACCGTCAATGTTAACGGAGACGTCCGCAGGCTGATTGATCGATTTGTTGATCAGGATCACGAATAGGCGGGTTCCGTCTGCTGACAAACTGGCAATCGACTCGAGCAGCGGCACGTTCTTCATCGCAGGGACGATACCGGCATCCACGCTGTCGTAGGTCGGCGCTTCGGTGCGCGAAGACAAAAGTGATGTGCCGAAATGCTCGGTGTAAAGCTGGAACGCGTAGTAGCTTGCGTTTGGGGCCGCCTCTCCATGGCGTGCCCCGATCAGGCCGAGAAATGAAGGCTCGTTTAGCTTGAAAAAGGTTGCCGCCTCGACGCGGTCGTTCTGGATGAAAACGCGCAGCACGTCCGCCACGTAGAGTGCGGAGCCGAGGGTTTTAGAATGGTCGACCCATGCGCTTGAGGGCATGACGTGGAAAAGCGGCGCCCATTCGGTAACGGCAATGCGGATCTGTTCGGCGCGGCCGGGCGGAGCATAGCGGCGTATTTGGTCGGCGACTGTTCGCAAGTTCTCCGCGACCATCAACGGGGCCGCCAACAATGCCCGGTAGACGTCGCGCGGAGCGGCGTGATCATCCGGGCCAACCGGCGCATATGCGTTGTGCAGGGCGATGAAATCGATTTCACCGCCTGTGCGTTTCAGTACGGTCTCGTTCCAGTCGTGGTAAGAGTTGAAAGGGAAGGCTGGATAATTCTCCATGGCTATGGCGCCAATGAGGATTCTGCTGTCAGCGCTGCGCATTTCGCGTGCGAAGGAAAGCAACTTGTCCGAATAGGCTTCTGGTGACAGGGAAACACCTGAAGCGTCGCCCTTGTGGTAAAGTTCGTTGCCCATTTCCCACCATTGCGACTTCGGCCCGCCCGGATTGCCCTGCTGAGCCACTTTCATGAAATGAACCCAGTCGGCAGCCATCTTTGACGTACCGCTTCCCATGTTTACACTGAGCAGGAGATCCGCGTTTACCGCTCCTGCGAATTCCAGAAGTTCCTCGGAACCGAAATTTGGAGCGTTCTTCTCAGTGCTGCCTGGATTTGGCAGAAGTTCGGGCCGCTTCTTTCGCGGGCCAGTGGCATCGCGCCAGTTGTACGCATCGCCGAGAAAGCCGCCGGGAAAACGGATCAGGGCAGGGCGTAATTCCTTGGCGAGATTCAGCGTTTCGGGACGCAGTCGGTCGGCATGAGCGTCCCAAAGCCCGTTGGCATTGCGCCACCATTCGATGTTGACGCCGTAGAGGCTGCGGGGAATGCTACGGCCGCGAGTCGCCGCATCGACCGACACCTTTGCCGTGTAGGCGCCGGTATCAGTTGCCGTCCTCACCTCTACTGCAGGCAGGACTCCGGCCCTGACGCTGATTGCGCTGAACTGAGCAAGCCCTCCGAGTCCTTCTGCAACCGCAAAGAGAATCAGCAGTTTGGGTTTTTCTCCAGGCGGAATGACCAGTGTTCCTGTCTTTGTTTCCATGCCTTCACCCGGTTGCGAACGCCGCAGATGCACCATGCCGATCTCACTGCCGTCGGCGCGCAACGCGTGCAGTCCGACGACGGCGCCGGTAGCCGGTTCACGCAGACCTAAACTCGCCGAGACGGTCAGGCTCTTTCCGGCCATTGAGGATGCGTCGATCGCCTGTCCCAAACCCAGAGGCTTGTCCGAAGGCGTATTCGAAAGATTGGGAGCGAGTTCCAGCAGCCCGTCAACTATCCGCATGGTCCCTTTGCCGGCAGTTACTTTTTCTTTTACCCAGCCCGGAGGCGGATCACCGGCTCTGGAGAAATCGCCGTTGACGACAAGTTCCTGCGCTGTCGTGGCGCATATGCCTGCTGCCAGGCAGATACCGGCGAGAAATGCCTGCAGTACTCGGTAAGTGCTCATCGAAGATTCCTTTATTATAAGTCATGTCATTGACAATGCGTCAGTCTTTGTAGGATTGGGCTCACCGCCATCTTGGCGGCTTCAAGAGCCAGCGAGGGCTCTGGCGTTCCCAGTTTAAGAAAGACTCCTATATTACACACGACGCGAATGTTGCTAACTTAGGGTTTTCCGCTTTAGTAACTCGTCCGCCTAGGAGCCTGTCGGGCTTAGGATTTCATGCTGGTAGTAGCTCGTGTTCGAGCGTTCTTTTTGGAACCTGAAAACCAAGAATAACGCGCAAACATGCGCTACTACAAGCAAAATCGCCCGCAGTCACGCCCATTTCTAAGTCCGACAGGCTCCTAGGCGGATGACCCGAGAGACGCGGGTCAGATAGACCCGCGCTACTTTTAACTGGCCCTTACTTATCGACATTTACACATTACTCAGTAATACCTCATTTTGAGGCTCATCCTGAGGGCGTGGTTACTGACGCATTACCATCATTTCTTGACGGATGATGGCGGAGGATTGTTTTTAACTCTTTGTAATCAATTTGCACAGCTGTGCCGCTGCTTTTCGGCAGTCGTCCGCCTGCAGGATTGCCGAGATAACTGCCACTCCATCGATTCCGGCAGTCATCACTGACCCAAGATTTCCGATGCCAATGCCGCCAATGGCGACAACAGGAATGTTTACAGATTCTTTGATTGCTTTCAGCGTCGCCAACGAAACAAGCCGGGCGTCTTTTTTAGATGGAGTTGAAAACATCGCGCCTACGCCAAGATAATCCGCCCCTTGTTCCTGCGCCAGTAGCGCTTCGGGCACCGTGCATACTGAAACGCCGATTATCTTTTTTTGGTCAAAAAGTTTGCGAGCAGTTAAAAGCGGCAGATCCTCCTGGCCAAGATGCAGTCCGCCTGCGTCAACCGCAAGGGCAATGTCCAGACGGTCATTGATGATAAGGGGAACCTTATGGTGAGCTGTGATATTTTTAAGCAGCTTGGCAGTCTCGTAAAATGCCAGACTCGACGCCGTCTTTCCCCTGAGTTGAACTATCGTGACTCCGCCTTCGATGGCCGCCTCAACACACCGGCACAGATCTCTTCCCTTCAAGATTTTCCTGTCAGTGACCAGACAGAGCCGGTAATCAATCTCTTTCTTATTCACAGATTATCCTGCCTTGCTTGCGGATGTTCTCCGGGGTAAGATTGTATATGGCGTCAAATAAGCGGACTTTAAACATGCCGACGCCATCACCCGGAACCAATGAGTGTTCGGCAATTTCTCCGGCAAGCCCCATCGTGAGTATTCCTGCGACCGTTCCCAGATAGCAATCCTGTATTGCGCCGCAGTAAACGCCGATCAGGGCGGTCGTCATGCATCCGGTTCCTGTGACCTTGGATAACAGTTCATGGCCGTTGTCAATCAGGGTCGTTCTTGACCCGTCGCTCACGATGTCCTGTTTGCCGGTAATGGCGATGATGCACTTTAACCGATTCGCCAATGTCCTGGCAACCAGTGCACCCTGCTCCTCATCTGCTATCGAGTCGACTCCTTTGATCTCAACGTCGAATCCCGCCAGGCACTTTATTTCCGACATGTTGCCGCGGATGACAGTCGGGCAGACTTCTTCAATAATGGTTTTGACAGTATCGGTTCTCAGTTTTGTCGCCCCGATCCCCACCGGGTCGAGGATTACGGGAATGCCGCGCTCGCGAGCCTTTTTTCCGGCCGCCAGCATCGAGGCCACTGTGCGCGCATTCAGCGTGCCGATGTTGATCACCAGCGCCTGAGCCAGTGATGCCATGTCCGCCGCCTCGTCCAGGTCATCTGCCATTACGGGCGACCCGCCTATTGCCAAAGTGACGTTGGCGCAGTCATTGACCGTCACGTAATTGGTTATCTGATGCACCAGCGGACTTTTCCTCTTAACATCCAGTAAACTTGAAGCGATGGTATTAAGCATTTCCATGATCCTTAAAGGTGATTTTCCATATTATTGCTTGGGCGGATAATCATATTGCATATTTGGAGCTCTCAGGGTCTTGAACTTAACCGGCTTCGCCGGGACTTAAGATATTTTGACAGAATAACCCGCCGTTGCCCTGCGGGCTTCCGCCTACGCAAAGAAGCTTCAGTCTTCGCCAACCTTCGACCTCGCTCAGGTTAAAAGGCTACGCCCTGACAAGATGGCGTGACAAGATGGCGAGGCACGCAGGATTTTTCATGATGTTTAATTCTGTTACTTCCTTTATTCTTACATTAACTTTCTCTCTATCCCGGAGGGATAAGGTAATATAGCCTGTGGTTTCAACCACAGGTAGATCATACACGCCACATCCGTCTTGAAGAGACGGAGTTGTTTTTAAGGTGCAATCCCCAAAATATGGATACTCCGTCCCTTCAGGACGCAATCATCATAATTATAGTCCCTATGGTTGAAACCATAGGCTATATTACTGCACGCTTTCCGCGTTAAATCTATAATAAACATTTTATCCAAGACTAAAATAGAATTTCCTATACGATCAAGTTAACGCAAGCTGATTATCCGCCGGATCTATAGTTTTTTCATGCGATCGGCAAAGAGACGGCTGATTTCTTTCTGTTTGTCAACAGGAAGGAATGAGCGGGCAAGAGCTTCTGAAAGCTTCTTCTCTCCGTTGGATACAATTCGCCTAATCGCATTGCGGATCTGCACATCGGTCAACTTTATGGTCTGCCCGAATACTTCAAAGTCATGACGGCGGATTTTAGTTTTCTTGCCGTTGAGTGTAAGGGCGAATTCTTCCTTGTCCTCTGGCAAAATGATTTGTGCCGGCACCAGGTCATATGCCGGAGCAAGCTGATAACTGCCGTTCCTCTGGCGCAGGAGGGAGAAGTTCTTGAGGTGCATGTCCGAATTGCCTGTCAGATAGCAGAACAGCGCCAGCTCGAAAAACCGTATCGCATCAAGTCCCGGCGTTGAGGAAAATTCGCGGAGCGCCTTGCCGACTTGCTCCATGGAACCTCGATACTTCTGCTCCGTCAATTTGTCTGTCAGTTGACAGAAGTCTTCCATATGGAGAGGCCCTTCTTTCGTACGATCCATTCGCCGGGCAATGAAAGAGAGCTCTCCGGACTTGAGGGTAATCAGGCCGAAGTCTTCGGTCTCTATTCCCACAAGTCGGGCAAAGGTCATACAGAAGTGTTCCGCTTCCGGGAGAAAAGGATACTCGGTGCTTGGAGGTTTCAGGATGTAATCCCCCTCGAGTCCGACAAGTGTCAGACGGTCGGCGTGCAATCTGTGATCTTTTTCCAGGTGAACGGAAAGTTTCGGCTGAACTCCGGGCACGGAAATCCGTTGCCGTATAATCTGCGTTGCCATCTGGTTCAGTTCCCGCCATGAGTAATCCATGACAGGAGCCTTGCCCGAATGAAAAAGCGCTTTGAGACAGCGCCCGTGGTAGCCGCCTTCTTCCTGCGTGCTGTCTTTTCCGCAGCATAGGCAACGGTTCATGAAGCCACCTCATTACGCTGCCGCTCAATGGATGATTGGATGAATGGATTGCCCGCCTTCGTAAAGAAACTACGGCGTGACATGCTGGATGGTTGCGAATCAAAGACATAGGAATAAAATATACCTGTCAGAAAAATGCGAAACGCCTTTTTCAAATTTTGCATACAAGATATCCTATTTAGATTTTATTTGAAATCAAACCCAACCATCCAGCCATCCAACCATCCAGCCATCCAACCATCCAGTCATCCAATAATCCAGCCATCCTATGGGATGGAAACATCGTATATGCCGGCAGCCCCGATGCAATCCCTGCAGCAGGCAAGCAAAAGCCCCATGCGGTCGCGCTGATCAATCTTCCAGTTCCTCTCTGCTATCTCAAGCAGCCAGCCTTCAGGAATCAGGCCGTCGAAAAAAGGGAAAAGTACGCGATTGAAAAAAGGCCCGGACTGCAACGGCAGCAGGCGGCTGACCGGTATTGCGTCGGGAGTCTTTAAATATTCTGCAGAATACTGAAACGCATATCCGGTCTCATCCTCAGTCAGGAATCCGGCCACTTTCCCGAAAAGACGAACTTCCGCTTTCCTGGCCATGATTATTCCCCTTCCTGATTCGGGCGCTTCGGAACCGGCTCTAGACAGTGTCCGAAAAGCTCCAGCACAATATTGACCTTGTCCATGCGCAAAGTGGCTTTGCCTGATTCAATTTCCCGTATAAACCGCAGGCCCACCCCAGCACGATCCGCCAGTTCACGCTGAGTCAGATGATACTGTTTTCTTTGTTTTTTTATAAAATCAGATAATATCATATTTATACCCTTTCGGGATTATTTAATAGATCAAATAATAAATTACACCCTGACGGGTATAATTACATTTATTTATTCCAATAATATACCCTATCGGGTGCATTTACAAGCAAAATATTTGAACATCAGTTAATGGCGTGGAATGGCACCGGAGCTTTCTTTGAGAGTAGCGCGGGTCTATCTGACCCGCGAACTTCGGGTCAGATAGACCCGAGTTACTTCAGTAGAAATCCAATTGCAGAACTAGACTATTGACAGGATTAACACGATGATATTTATCAATTGCGGGGGTGTTAGCCGTGCCCCAAGCAAGAGTGCCCTCTCGTTAATCAGATAAGCCGGAAATGCTTATTCTCAATAAAACACCTGAAATATCAGAGGGCATAAACTCATTTAAAATGCAATTTTATAGTAATAGATTCATGATAAATATTTTAAGTTGCAACGACCAGGATTAGTAGCTGTTTTGAAACATCCAATATCTTAATCTTCATATATTGCGAATTTCGCAATTCGCACATGGAGTGCGGCAATTTATTGCCGCCTTTAATGACGGAATTTATTCCGTCCCATCTAAATGCCGTGAAATGAATTTCACGAAACAAGGCGGTAATAAATTACCGCACTCCAAGGAGCGTTGTCACGCTCGTAAATTAAAAATCCATTCCAACATTTTCGAACTCAAGTCTTCTGTCCTTTGCAGCCCATTCGAAGTCGGAAGTTTCCGCCGCGGCGGATTCGATGTTCGATGTTCAGATTATTAGAGTTGCGGCCTCCTGCCACCTAATTTAATCATATAGGAAATAAATTTTTCCAGCTTCTGGAAAAATTTAAGTTCAAATAATTGGCTTATCTAAGCGCCATTCTGCTGTGAACCTGTGATTCCTCCGAGGGACTGGAGGGTTTCGAGGATGGCTTGGAGTTGGGCGCGGCGTTTGGAAGTATTGCGTCCGGCGAGTTTGGCTGAGATCAGGGTTGCGGAATCCGCAGTGCTTTGTGTGCTGCTTGCCAGCAGACGGCGCACGAGGGCGAACTGGGCGGGAAGTTCGTCGGGCCAGGGATGCTGCCCGCCCGGCGCTTCTTCGCGGGTTGCCTGACTTGGCGTGTCCATGGTGCCGGCATCAAACAGAGAGGATGTTGCGGACGGTGCGCCGGAGGAGCCGGTGACGGTCTTGCCTGTCTTCCCGCCGTCCTCAACGTCTTCTGCGTCCTCTGTCCTCTGTCCTCCGTCTTCCGTCTTCTGCCTTCCGTCAAGCCCCGGTGCCTGGTATTCGGGACGGAGGTAGCGGATGCGGCCGTTAGTTTCTTCGGCGGCGCGTTCGTGATTGAGGGCGACGAGGCTAGTGAGGATTTCCTGTTCAAGGATTTCAGCAGCAGTATCGCCAACGGCCAGGCGGTCGGCCAACGGCGGGACACCGACGCCACTCTGGAGAGCAGTCCAACCGTACGCTTGCAGAACGGCGATATCGAGATCGTCGTGGAGTTGTTTTAGTATGGAGACAAGCCCGTCGTCGTGAATTTTCTTTTCCTTGGCGTTGAGCGGTTGCGATATTCGCAATTTATCGAGGACGTTGTACATGCCAGTGAGTGTTAGTTCGGGATGGGCGGCCTGCTGACGCTTGCGGTGCGCGTCAAGCTGCTCCGCCAGATCCCGGATGCGCGCTTTCTGTTCTTCACTCGCCGTAGGGAAGGGGAAGGTCTCGAAGCAGGTGGTTTTTACATATACCGGTGTCGGGCCGAGTTGAGAACCATACCCAAGTGCCCATTGCACATGAATTGTCGATGATAAAACACCAAAATGATATGCATCTGGCAATGCGATATTGATAAGTTTATTATCTGGCAAAATGGACTCATCGAGGAACGTGAAGAAGCGGTGCTTGCTGGTTTCGACGGTGGCAATGTAGCGCGGGAGATTGGCAAGCGCGGGGCGGAAGTTGCCGCGCGGTTCGCCGAAAATCCACCAGTTCTTGCGGTAACTGTCGCGCTTGTTTTGATCGCGTTCCGGCTTGACGGTAGTAAAGACGTGCTGGTAGGCGGCGGAGAAGCGTTCGCGAAACTCGGCTTCGCTGAGGCCGAAGGCGTCAATGACCATAACGCCGCGTGGCTTATCGGTAAGGTCTTTGCCGTTGCGATAACCGCGGATGATCTTGTCAACTCCAAGTAATGAGCCAAGGCCGAATTCGGCGGCCTGTTCCGGCGTGATGATGAAACCGGAACCGTGGAGTTTGACACCGGGGCAACTGATGTCGGCATTGGACTTAAGAGGATTGCAGGCGGTGAGGTCGGCTCCGCCGCGCAGGTTGGCGGCGATGGTGACGGTTTGAGTAGCGAAGGTAACGGAGACTTCACCGTTTTCGGATTCAACTTCAGTTTCGACATTGGAGAGAATGCCGAGGGCTTTGCCGGGAGCGGCGACGGTCATGGCGATTCGGACGGCTGCTGCATCGGCGGCATCCACCCAGGGATGGTCGGGGATGGCGAAGGCGAGGTGGACGGGGTTTGCGGTGTCCGCAAGAAACGGTTCGAGCACACGGCGGTTGAATGTCTGGTGTATGGAGTTGGTGGTGATGAAGCCGAAGCGTTGGATCTTACCGGCTGCGAGGAGTTCGGCGGCTTTGCGCCACCAGTACATGACGAAGTCGG
>JBAZRS010000033.1:0-16446 GCA_041662825.1 Victivallales bacterium
TTCCAGTCCTGTATGTTTTCGCCGTTGACGCTCAGTACGTTGAGGTCGGCGCTGATTCTGATCTCAAGATTTGAAAGCTTGCCCTGGATGACAGTGTAGTTGAAGACGGAATTGAGTTTCACTGTTCCGGGATAGACGTCGGCAACTGTGACCGCCTGAACGCTTGTCACCAGGTTTGCGGATATTTTCTCAACCTGGCTGCGCCATGTGATGGTCACATCGCCTTCGGGCGGGAGGACCGCCGAGAAAACAGCGCCTTCGGTCCCGACATCCTTCTTCTCGACATTCAATGCGCCGGGAATCTCCAGTTCGACATCCCTCTTCTTGCTTGTTATCTGGATCGAGCGCGCAATCGCCGGAAGCAGCCCGAAACTGCAGGACTTTATTTTCTTCCTCTCTTCAGGCGGGAAAATCTGGGACTGCTGTCCGACTTTGTTCTTCAGGATTCCGATCCCGAGATCCTCCACTTTGGCGGCAAAGGAGAATTTCACATCGCATTTTCCGGCTTTGACACACTCAAGGACATAAGAGCCGTCCTTGAAATTGATTTTAAAATCGCCACGGCCGAGCCAGAGGAATCCGGAGCCTTTCATTTTAACTTCGGAAGAAAGCTCGGTGATTTTTCCGGTGATGAACTTCATTGTTCCGGGTTCATCCGCGTTCGCAGTGAAGGATAAATTGAAACTTATGTTCTCGTCGTCAATTATCTCGCCTTCAATCTTGACGCTGTCAACGGTGAACGTCTTCTCCTGCTGCGGCGGAGGAGTTTCCTGCGAAAATACCGAAGGAGATAATATGAAAGAGAAAATTAATGCGAGAGATATGGAGTGCGCAAGCTTGCTTGCGCCTTGTTTGCGACAAGCAAGCTTGTCGCATGATCCGCGGAGCAAGCTCCGCTGAATAAAGGCTGAAGCAAGCTTCAGCACTCCATAACCTGACGGTGAATCAGATTTGATAGTCATTTTCATAAGGCCTCCTGAATTATAGTTTTATCGTATTTTGGGATCGCTGGCATCCTGCCGGCATCTTTCATCTATTTACAGTTGCTTCGATAAAGATTATGCCACCAAGATGGTGGCGTTCCATAAAAGTCCCGGCAAAGCCGGTTTAGTTCAGTATCTTGTAAAATTTTTCTGCAGTCCTGCAGAAAAAATTATTTGACATTCCTGAGAAGGGCATACAGCTCCGAGACTTTTCCGTCGTTCCTGTAATCCTCGCCTATCACTCCCTGGACCTGCTTCATGATGTTCTCGGGATTGGCTATTCCGGGGACATCCGGGAAACGCAGGAATTCTGCGAATTCCGCAACCGAGGCCGCAAGGCGGAAAGCGGATGACGCCTTGCCGAAGTTGAATTTCAATTCATGGTAGGCCAGAGGGAATTCCTTTTCCTCGATGTCCATGTTGTCGGCCCTCCTGTAGCGAAGTCTCACGATGCAGATCGAGTAGTTGATGGGATTGTCTATTGCGGCATCATCGCTCTTGGGGGGGAACGCCTTATTTAGTTTCATTTCATAGAGTGCGGTTACGGACTGGCCGGCCCCGACTTCGCCGGCATCGACCTTGTCATTGCGGAAATCAGCCTTGCTGAGCTGGCGGTTCTGGTAGCCGATCTGACGGTACTGGCTGACGATCATCGGATTGAATTCGACCTGGATCTTCACGTCCCTTGCAATTTCGCGGAAACGTCCGGCGAATTCGTTTACAAAAAGCTCCCTGGCGCCTTCCTCGTTTTCGATGTACACATAATTCCCGTCGCCCTTGTTTGCGATCTTTTCCAGGAATTTGTCGTCGCCGTCGCCGCCGAGGGCGATGACCGTGTTTGTGATTCCCATGTTCCTGGCGGAACTCACCTTTGCGAGAATCTTTTCCGCCGAATGCGTGCCGATATTAGATATCCCGTCCGTCAGAAGGATGACGCGGTTGTATGCGCCGGACACATAATTCTTAAGAGCGGAATCATACGCTGTCACGAGTCCGTTCTCGATGTCGGCGACACCGGCGGGCATTATTCCCTCAATCAGCTTGATTATGGTTCTTTTCTCCCTGACGGGCAGATAGTTTACAATGTTTATGGCGCGGTGCGTGCACGCGATAACAGCGACCTTGTCATCCGGTTTCATCTGATCAAGGAGCAGGGGAAGGGACTTTTTCACAAGGTCCATCCTGCTCTCTCTCGCCATCGAACCGCTCGCGTCAATCAAGATTGTGAATACGGACGGACGGCTCCCGTCAGGACCCAGTTCGCGGGCCTTCACCCCGACGCGGAGCGTGTAGTCTTCAGGGCGGAACACGGAGGGCGCCGATTCCAGGTAGACAGCGAAAGTCGAGTTCGCAGGCGAGCGGTAATGATAATCGAAATAGTTTATGAACTCCTCGGGTCTTACGGAAAACGATTCGGGCTTCTGTCCGTTCCGCAGGAGCTTCCTCGCCATCGTGTAAGATGCCGTATCAACATCTATCGAGAACGTTGAGAAAGGTTTCTGTTTTGTGGGTATGAAAGGAATCCCGTTTTTCATTTCCTTCAATGAATCTTCGGCCTTGCGAAGTTCGCTGAAAAGTTCATCTGCCTTTTCCAGATTCTCCTTAGTAGTCGTTATTCTTATTGTATTTGAATCCTTGTTGATCGAAATATCCGCCGAATCTGCGAAGTTTGCACCTTTCCGTTTCAGGAATTCACGGGCGGTCTTCTCGTCGGTCAAATCCCAGAGTTTCAGGTTCAGGGTATAATTCTTGCCGGTAAGCGGGATTTCCTTTCCGTCTTTTCTAATTTCCTTTTTTCGGTCTGTTTCCTCATTGGCGGTTTTCAGGCTGTCAATACGGTCATATGCCAATACCTGTTTTGATTCAGCAGGTCCGGCAACCGGTTCGGTAGCGGAAGGATCTGCTTTTCTCCTGAAATCAGATTTAGTGGATTCTAGTTTTGCAGACTCTTCGGTCCACGCACTTTTTGCTGCCGGAGCAAGATTTGATTCCAGTGCTCTTCTGGGTGCGGTCGTTATTGCCGGAACTGGACTTGCCGTCATTGGCGGTGCTGCAGGTTTAGCTGCCGGCAATGCTTCTGCAAACTTATAATCGTCGGAAAGGCTCTTGTCGGCGATTTTGTTTTTCACTCCCGCTGATGACGGTGAGGGAACCGGAACAGCATATCCGAAGGCGTGGCCGTTTGCTGAAAGGTTTCCCTCGAATGCGGATTTCGGTTTTTCAGCTATTTTGCCGCTATCAGCTTTACTGGCGCTGTCCCTGTCAGAATAACTGGCATCTTTGCCTGCGGTTCTGTCACCGAGTGTTTCTGTTTCCTTCCGTCTCTCTTTCTGCAGTTCTACACCCAGGGAAGTTTCACTTTTTCCTCCTCTCGCAGCGGCGCGGCTTCTGCCGGGCGCGGATTCGTCTTCTGCAAGTTTTTCTTCCTTCGGAATAAAAACATCTGCGGGTGTGTCAATTGGATGCCAATTACCTGGAACTGCTGCAGGTTTTTCTGAATGCAGATTGGTTTTCGCCTGTCTTTCTGATATTGCCTGGTCCTTTAATACGTCATCCGAGGACATTTTTAACGCAAGACCGGTTTGTTTTAAATTTATTCCAGCATCAAGGCGTCTCGCTTTGTCACCTGCTGGAGAGAGCGCCGGCAGCAGTAATCCTGCTAAAAAAGCAATAATGGCTATGGTTGCCGCAATTTCGAGCCACATGAATTTTATCGGAGTTGATTTTTTTGATGGTGCAGGTTGGATGTCCGGTTTAACGCTATTGAATATTTTCTGGTACTGGTCCGGTTTAAGTGAATCATCAAAAAAATCTTCTTTCAAGGCATTTTCAGTAAGTGCCCAAACAGTCTTAAGCTCCTCGAATTCCTTTTTGCAGGATTCGCAGGCGGCGAGATGGCTGTCCAGGACGGCTTTGTCCTTTTCGGAGATTTCCCCGGCGAGGAGGTCGGTTATAAGTATTGAATAGTCGTTACAATTCATATTTTTTAACCACGAAACACACTAGATACACGAAAAATCTTAATCATGTATAAACTTGGTGTCTTAGTGGTTACCTCCCTATTGCCTCTGCGTTAAGGTTCTTCGCCAGTTTCTTGATTGCCGTATGCAAAATGAAACCCACATTTGTCACGCTTAGTCCCATGATTTCCGATATTTCCTTATAACTTCTGCCGTGTTCTATTTTCAGGATCACCACTTCCCGGTCGCGCGGCTCAAGGCCCATCAGTTTTTTCCGGATCAGTGTCATGGCCTCTTCCTTTTCGAGTGTCCTGTCGGGGCTTTCCCCGCCTGCGAAGTTCGCAATGTTCTCGTCGATCGGTATCTCGAGCTGGACTCTTTTAGATTTCAGGTGATCCAGGCACATGTTTCTCGTCACCCTGTAAAGCCATGCAGGCAGGTTGTCTATCTTTACCCGGCCCTGATCCTGCGAAATCCGCACATATTTTATGAAAACCTCCTGGACAACGTCGCGTGCGGCTTCGCTGTCGCGGATAAGGCGGCCTGCGTATCGGAGCAGGGGGGCCTCTCGTTCCTTGATGATTTCAGTTATGTCAGTCATCTGCGTCTGTTCCAAAACCGCTCCGTTTCCGTTGTCCAATTCTCTTTTCATTATATATGACGATTGGTTTCGGTGTTTATTAGAAAAATTTTCCCGGAAAGGGAAAATTTATCAACGATTTGAGTTTCTACCTTGTCGCCGGTAAGGAAATTCATCCATTCTAGACTTGCATCCTTGAAGATACGAATTTTCAATCCTACCGAATTTATGCTTTCCTCAATACCTATTTTTGCGACAGGAGTCTTCTCATCGGTTTTGAGTTTTTCCGCTGACATAGCATCAAGGGAGATAAACGCCAGAATGGAGGTTGACAAAATATTTAGCGGGAGTTTCATGCGGTTCCAGGTTAAGTCTGATTTTGCCCAGAATATAACAGGCAGAAGCATGTTTGTCACGCGTTTTTTCATTGTTCCGTGTTTCAGCCCTTATGGGAAAATTTTTCTGTCTCAGAAAAATTTGGATTAACGGTTGGCATTCCTGCCCCTGGAATCGAGAGGATCGTACGCTTCCGCCCTCCTTATCAGGGCGTCGTTTCTCCAGAAATCAGCGAAATCCCTGCCGAATTTTACCATATCGACGCCGGACCATGCGATTTTTGTCGCCCTGCGTCCGTCTTTTGTTTCAATGAGGGCCTCATAATATTTTGAAGGTATTTCCGAGTAATTGTTTTTACCCTTGAGAACAGGGGCGCCTTTCTGCAGGAAGAACATGAGCCCCCACGCCAGTGAATAGTTCTGGTCGAGATTGGCGGAAGAATAGAAGTCCTGATAATCAAGGTTGATGAAGTTTTCCAGCCTTATTCCCGAGGAGGATATCCGCTTCATGCCCTCGACACGGTTTGTAAGATCTATTTTCACCTTGTCCCCCGATTTGAAATCAATGCCTTCAAAGAAGCAGGCATTCCCCTCGTTGAACCAGACATCGGAGGTCACTTCGTCTGCGGCATAGAAGATGTACTGGTGGAATCCTTCATGAAAGGCGATATCGGTCATGATCCTCCGGTTGTCCGACATGCTTCCCGACGCCATGGGTGAAATTACCAGCTCTTTTTTGTCGGCCATCCACATGCCTGCGCTCCATTTCATCGCTCCGCCCACATACGAAAGGTATTCCTCCCTGGTCTCGAATATTTTGCATACGCTCACCGCCCTGAGTGGGATTTTAAGGGGATAGAACTTCTCGAAGGCGCTGCGGCTCCTCTCGAGATTCGTCTGAAGGTCGGACAGGGTTTTCCTATTGTCGATGTTTGTGACAAGGATGAAATTATCGGTTTCATAGTACTTCCAGCCTTTGAGGCTGCGGATGCTTTGAATCACCCGCTCCTTGCTTTCCAGGTATGCCTGCGAATAATCCCTGCCCCTTGCGGCGGCCCTGGCTGACGGTGCCGGTTTTGCTTCAGCGGGTTTCGGGGTGAAGAAGGAAATCGATTGGAGGGACTGACGGATCGCATCCTCGCTTTTCCCTGTATCAGCATCCCGCGACAGCTCATATGCCAATAGGTACTTATCATTCGGCCTGTCCGCAGATTCCACTAGATAAAACTGCCTGTGCGGTCTTCCTGGGATGTCCTCGGAATCATAGCGGGTTATCCTGTTTTTCTTTGGGATATCTTTCAGAACCGCCTCTCCGGCCGTGTTTTTCACCCTGTCACCGCGGAAGCATCTCATCCATTCGGCAACAGTCTTCTCATCCCATTCTGGCTTCACCCCCTTTTTCCAGTCGTCGTAATCGGCCTTCAATACCAGATTCCGGAAAACCCTTTTCAGGCCGGAAGGGGCGGGCAGGGTTATTTTGAATATCGATATCATCCCCTGGTCGCTGCCCCAGCTGCCGACATACTGATCGTGGATCCAGAGCTCTTCCGGAACATAGGCTTCAATTTTCTCACCGGTGCCGCTTATAAGTTTTTCCGCAGAGACCGGGGGGACTGGTTTCGGGATCGCATCTTTGAAAAGCCTTATTTTCATCCCTTCGGCGCTAATGATTTCCTCCCGGCCTATCTTGGCGTAAGGCTTGGTTTCCGCATGAACAGAGTATATGAGTATGAGCGCGAGTATGGCGGCGGACAGGATTTTCAGCTGAAGTTTCATGCTGAGGCTCTTCCAGGTTAATTGCACTTTTGCCGTGAAATATAGTAGTCGGTCTGCGCTTTGTCACGCATTTTGTTCCGCGGAACTGTGTTATTATCTATTGTCATGGAAAATTTTTCTGCCACAGAAAAATTTATATTACCTGAAACATAAAATTCTGGCAACTTGGTTTTATGCAATATGAGATATAAATTAGCAGTTGTCCTATAATGCTTTTTAAAAAATCTGAAAAGGCTTATCATGAACAAGGGAAAAAACATTCTATGCATTGGCGCCGGATATGTCGGCGGACCGACAATGGCCGTGATCGCGGCGAAATGTCCGGAATACAAGGTGACTGTTGCGGATATCGACGAGTCCAGGATAGACGCCTGGAACTCCGAGAAGCTCCCGATTTACGAGCCCGGCCTATTTGAACTTGTGAAAAAGGTGCGCGGGAAAAACCTTTTCTTCACGACCGACATCGCAAAAGGCATAAGGGAGTCCGGCATTATCTTTGTGAGTGTCAACACCCCCACCAAGACCTTCGGCGAGGGCGCCGGCAAAGCCGCGGATCTCCAGTACTGGGAGAAGACCGCTAGGGCGATCGTCGAGCATGCGGAGGACAGCAAGATCGTCATTGAAAAAAGCACTTTGCCCCTCAGGGCCGCCGAGGCCATGCACCGCATCCTCCACTCAAATACGAAAGGACTTGACTTCGATGTCATTTCCAATCCCGAGTTCATGGCGGAGGGAACCGCAATCGGCGACATGCAGAATCCCGACCGCGTGCTTGTGGGCGGCATGGAAAGCCCCAGCGGAAAAAAAGCGATGAAGACAATTGCCGATATTTACGCGCACTGGGTCCCCAGGGAGAAAATACTCCTCACCAGCGTGTGGAGCAGCGAACTTTCAAAACTTGTCGCCAATGCGATGCTCGCACAGAGGATTTCCTCCATCAACAGCATCTCGGCCCTCTGCGAAAAAACGGATGCGGACATCAACGAGGTCGGAAAGGCTGTCGGCATGGACAGCCGTATCGGGCCGAAATTCCTCAGGGCAAGCGTAGGGTTCGGCGGTTCCTGTTTCAAGAAGGACATCCTCAACCTTGTGTATCTCTGCGAATATTACGGGCTTCCCGAAGTCGCCGCCTACTGGGAACAGGTTGTCAAGATCAATGATTTCCAGGAACGGCGTTTTGTAAAGAACATCGTAAGGAACATGTTCAACACGATTGCAGGAAAGAAAATCGCAGTTTACGGGTTCGCCTTCAAGGCCGACACAGGCGACACGAGGGAGTCTCCCGCGATTTACATCACCAAGATGCTACTTGAGGAAAGGGCGGATCTTGCGATATACGATCCTGAGGCCCTTGACAACGCCGCAAGGGATCTGAAGGATGTAAAGGGGAAATTCGAACTCGTCAAAGATCCCTACAAATGCGCCAAAAAAGCACATGCCATCCTTATCCTCACGGAGTGGGATGAATTCAAAAAGCTTGACTACGGGAAAATATTCGCGTCAATGGAGAAGCCGGCCTTTGTCTTCGACGGACGCAATATCCTGAACCATAGTGAGCTTTTCGAGATGGGATTCAATGTCTTCCCGATCGGAAGCACAAAGATGACGCATCTGAAGTAGATTAAATTTTTTGACAGGCAAAAAATTTTCTGGTGAATCTTAATCCATATTCTCTCTGATATGCTTGACGATGGATTTATACGCCCAATTGTCCCATTCCGGATCCACGCCGATACCTTTCAGGTCCGGATAGTTTTTAAAGATGACGAAGCCCTCAAAGTGCTCGAACATCTCGTCAACGCCCCTTTCAATGATCTGGCGGTTCCCGGTCGGGAGGATCTTCTGGATGTCTATCGGGGACCACAGTGCAGCCCTGTGTTTCTTCAGAAGCTGCGCGAGGTCGGTCATGTCATAAACGGTCGGCTGGTCGAACTGGAAACAGTTTACTCCCGCCTTCAGGAGAGGTTCCAGGATTTCCCGGTTCTGCCCGCAGGAGTGCATGAACACCTTCATGCCGCATTCGCGGGCGATTCCGAAAAGCCTGGCGTACAGGGCTCCGAAATATTCCTGCCACAGTTGCGGGGAAAATAACAGCCCGTTCTGCGTGCCCATGTCTTCACAGAACATGATGCCTTCCGCGCCGGCCTTCCCGGCCGCCCGGATCACCTCTTCAAAAACTCCGGCGACTTTCTCATGCAGAATCTCGACCTCTTCCGGATGGAGAAGCATGCCCATGAGGTAATTTTCCATCTTGCGCAGATAATGGGACGACGCAAAAACCCAGCCCGGCATCCATGCCATTTTGAATTTGTCGCTCTTGTGCAGGAAGGCCTGACGGAATGACTTGACGGTTTCATCAAAATCATAATGCGGAACCACGAGATCCTTAAGCTGCGACCAGTCTTCGATCACCGGCCTGAATATCTCACCGGCCGCGCTGCCGTCAGTCATGCGCGCCCAGATGTTGCCCCACATGTCGTCGTAATATTCAAGCTGACCTTCCGTCCATCTTTTCTGGACATATCCTTTTGGAAGTCCGGGACCGCCGCCGGCCATGTCGTTGGTCCTGTCGTTTTCAAATGTGAGTCCGGGCCTCGGTGGATTGCAATGATGGAGATTGGCGTAAATTATCTCTTTTGAATTCAACTGTCACGATCCCCTATTTATTCAGGTTGCTCAGATATTTGTCAATCCTGTTGGAAACTATCACTCCGTAGTTCGCGGCGCCTAGCCAGCCCGACATTATGATTCCGACGGAACCGGCGTGGAAAAGCCCCGGAAGCTGATCAGGAAGTTTCATGCTGATTTCAAGCCCCTCGAATTTTGTCCCGAAAGACGAACCCAGCCCGTGAAGCGTATATCTCTTGAAGGTTTTCGGGGTTGCCGCCTCGGTATAGTCGATCTTGTCATGGATGCCCGGAATGTATTTGTCGAGGGCGACAATGGTGTCTTTTATGAGTTTATCCTTGGCTTCCTCGTATTCTTTTTCTCCGAGGCCGGCCCAGTCCTCATATCTTGCATTCATGGATGCGACTATTGTGTAGTCATCCGAACCGGGTCTGATCTCCGGATAATAGACGGAAAAAGTTCTGCTTGTCACATCCTTTGAAAGAAGTTTTTCAGGTTCGAATGTCGGGCACGTAGAGGTGAAAAGCAGATCGCCTATGAAATCAAATTTCTCTCCCGGCTTGAGCCCGATATAAACCTGGCAACTGCTGTTGTTCAGTCTTACAGCCTTGGTTTTCTCAATAAATTCCGGCGGGAAGTTGCTGTCCCCGGCCCATTCATGGATGGTGCTCAATATGTTCCCGTTCGAGAGGACTGACCTGCATTTTATCTGGCGCCCGTTTATAATGACACCTGAGACCTTTCCATTTTCGACTGACACCCTTTCAACTCTTGCCTTCGTGCAGAAGTCCGCGCCGTTCTTTGCAAGCTCCTTTTCCATAAGGGATATCATCAGGTCGGTTCCGCCGAGGAATGTGAAAACTCCTTTGCTCATGAAATTTGAAAAGACTATTCCGTAAGTGATGGCAAGCTCGTCGAGATTTGAGCCGTTCGCGTAGGTGATGGGCTCCATGAGCAGGCGCACGACATCGTTCCTTCCCGGGAAATACTTCTCGAAAAGCCCACGGTTGGTCATTTTGCTGTCATCATAGAAATTCATGCCTTCAAGCTCATTGTAGAAGGCTGCAACGGTTCCGGCATCCAGTCCGAATTTATTGACGAGAATGCCAGTGAAATCCTCCCTGGTGAACGTTGTCTCAAGTGTGAACTGGGGATTGTCGAAACGTATGCTTTTGACCTGTGTGATGCGGTCGGCCATCTCCTGAGACCAGTATTTGCGGAGCGTTTTCTTCATGCCGACCGGGAACCCGTGCAGGGCGACGTCGAAAATATGCTTTCCCCTGCGGAAATATGTGGCGAGTCCGCCAAGCTGGAAATGCTGTTCGGCCAATAGCACCCTGTGCCCGTTTTTCGCGAGAATATTGGCGGCCGTAAGCCCTCCGAGGCCGCCGCCGGCGACAACCACGTCGTATTCGCCGCTTATTTCATCAAATCTTTTCCTGCCCATATATGTTTCCAATAGTAAGACAGGCTTTCCAGCCTGTTATTCATATTCCATTTTTTAAATTCCAATGCACAAACAATTTTCAGACCCCAATAATTAAACTCAAAATATCATATCAGTTCAAACGCTTTTATCCGACCAAAGTCACTTCTATTGTCAATGATAAGCTTCTGCCCTTATCTTCACTAAGTCTGATTTGAATCCTTGCTTCTCTGTTTCAGAAAGCTTAGGAAGTGATGAAAGGACAGATGCAAGCTCAGATATCCTTTTTGAGCGGGGAAGAGGCTTGAGTTCGGCAAGAGCGCGTCCTCCGCGTACGATGACAAAACTCTCACCTGCATAGGCGGCCCTGTTCAGATATTCGGAAAAATGCCTGGTGACATCTGTCACATTAGCCGTTATCGAACTCATTGGTACTCCTTCTTTCAATGGAAAAACAAAATAACCATATTTCATGCAAAATCAAACTGAGCGATCGTTTGATTCAGGAAGATATGTGAATTTTCTATCCTGCAGGCAAGACAATTTCCAAGCTCCGAGTTATAGTAGGATTTCGTATCTGACAAAACCCGGCAATACCTGAATGGAAATTTGAACATGCCAGTAAAAGAAACCGCTGAACATCAGAGAACTTCGCGAGGCTTACGGATGAAAAAAATACAAGTCAAATCCCATTTGAATATGCCAGCACTTCCTGCCATCCCACTGCGTTCTGAATTCTACCAGTCTGTCGTGAAAATTCTTCAAAATGCCAGCAATAAGGTTTATCACTCCATCAATTTCACAATGGTAGAAGCCTACTGGAATATAGGGCGCATGATTTTGGAAGAGGAACAGCAGGGCAGGAAACGGGCAGGATACGGCGAATTCCTGATTAAGAATCTCTCGGCACGGCTAACCGAGGAATTTGGACATGGATATACGGAAGTAAATCTCAGGAATTTCAGGCAATTTTATATAACGTTCACAGATGCAAGCAATTGTGAGATTCGCTACGCAGTGCGTAGCGAATCTCACAACTATCCAAAAAACAAAGAGAAAACAACTCGGCAGTCACTGCGTTCTGAATTGAGATGGACACATTACCGCCTTCTGATGCGGGTGGAAAAGCCTGACGCCCGCAACTGGTATATGAAAGAGGCGGCGGATCAGAATTGGAGCACCCGCACCCTCGAACGCCAGATCAATTCCCTCTATTATGAACGACTTCTGCTAAGCCATAAAAAGACCCCGGTCAAGAAGGAAGCTAAAGAGAAAACTACAGTGATTTCTCCAACCCCATCGGATTTCATCAGGGATCCTTACGTTCTCGAATTCCTCGGCATACCGGATGCCCATCCATTCAGGGAATCCGACATCGAGCAGGCCATTATCGGAAAACTGCAGGCCTTTATGCTCGAACTTGGAAAAGGGTTCGCCTTTGTGGCAAGACAGAAACGCATCAGCACCGAGACAAAGGACTTCTTTATTGATCTAGTTTTTTACAATTATATCCTTAAATGCTTTGTCATAATTGATCTGAAAACCGGAGAGCTCATACATCAGGATATTGGTCAGATGGACATGTATGTCAGATATTTCGAAGATAAAATGAAAAATCCGAATGACAACCCTACAATCGGAATCATCCTCTGCACCGAAAAGGACGAGACTGTGGTCAAATACTCTGTGCTAAAGGGCAGCAAACAACTCTTTGCATCAAAATATAAGCTGTATCTTCCAACGGAACAGGAGCTTAAGGAGGAGATTAATCGGGAGAAGGCGCTGGTTGTCCGGGAACTGAGAGAGGCTTATGGATAAAAAACCAACAAAACCAGATATAAAATCACATGCTTAAAGCTGATTTCCATATACATTCAAACGAGGACAACAGGGATCTCATCACGTACTCGGCGAAGGAGTTAATAGATGCCGCCGCCGGGAAAAAGTTCGACGTGCTGGCGCTGACCAACCATGACGTGTTCACATACACGCCGGAACTGTCCGATTATGCGGCGGGCAGGGGAATCCTTCTTGTTCCGGGGATCGAATCCACAATCGAGGGGAAACATGTGGTTATCCTGAATCCGCAGCAGGATGTCGAATCCGTCAGGACTTTTGGGGATCTCAAGGAATACAGGAGGAAACACCCTGAGATTTTCGTGATTGCGCCGCATCCTTATTATCCGCACCTCAGGAAATATTCCCTGCGTTCGGATCTTCTGAAGAATATCGATCTGTTTGACGGAATCGAGTATTGCCATTATTACACAAAGGTTTTCAACCGCTACAATTCCATGGCCTGCAAAGTTGCGGATATTCACGGGAAACCCGTGATCGGCACATCGGATTCCCACCATCTCTTCCAGCTCGGTAAGACTTATTCGATGGTCGATGCGGATAAAAACATCGATTCGGTAATTTCAGCGCTCAATGGCGGCAGGATCAAGATCGTCAGCATGCCGCTCTCGTTCTCCACCTATTCAAGGACAGTGTTTTTCATATTGTTCAAGTTTTTCGTCAAACGGATAATTTTTCTTTTCAGGCGTCCTTCGACGCCTGAAAAGAAAAATAAATAATAGGGAAAATCATAATGCCAGAGATAATCAGGACCGAATGGGAATTCCGGGCGCTGAACCCGCCGCAGGACAAAAATCACCTTAGCAAGTTCAGACCCGCGTCCGTTCCGGGCGTTGTCCAGCTTGACCTCATAAAATACGGGGACATTCCGGAACCGTTTATCAGGGACAACGTTAAGATGCTGTCCTGGATGTATGGAGTCGACTGGGAATACCTCACTGTTCTGCCGTCTGTTCCCGCAGGCACTAAATGCCGCCTGGTCTTCGAGGGGATCGACACACTGTCAACCGTATCGCTCAATGGTGAGCTTCTCGGGAAAACCGACAACATGCACAGAACCTATGAATTCGAGCTGACCGGCAGGCTAACTGAAAGCCAGAACACAGTCACAGTTCTCATCGAATGCCCTGTCAAATATGCCGAGGAGAAACTCAAGATCTCCGACTGCAAGGTTGCCGAACACCCATGCCACGGGAATCCCAAGTTCTATTATCCCTACGTCAGGAAAACCGCATATTCGGCGGGCTGGGACTGGCTTGGATATGTTTCTCCGGCGATCGGCCTCTGGAAAAATGCATATCTCCAAATCGACAGTTCCTCGTTCATTCTCAGGAATTCCAATTACAGGGTCAATCTCTCTCAGGATTTCAAGGAGGCGGAAATCACCGCCGAACTTGAGATTCAGGCATACGAAAACACCGTGCTGGTCGCATCCCTGGAAGTTGACAGGATGGAGCTTCTGCCCTCCCACCGCATCCACTTGAAAAAGGGGTTTAACAGGATTGAGCTTCGCCCGGTGAAAATCATGAATCCAGTTCTCTGGTGGCCGAACGGGCACGGGTCACAGAGCTTGTATAAAATGACCCTGCACCTTAAACAGCCCGATCACGAAACTGTTACAGAAGTAAAACACATAGGGATAAGGAAGGTCAGTCTTCTTCAACCTGCAGATGAGGAAGGCCGGAAGTTCGTAATTGAAATCAACGGCAGGAAAATTTTCGCGAAAGGCGGCAACTGGATTCCCAATGACGCCTATCTTCCAAGGGTCGAACCCGGGAAAATTGAAAGACTTGTTAGTGACGCCGTCGAGGCGAACTTCAACATGCTTCGCGTCTGGGGCGGCGGATTCTATGAGGAAAACATATTTTACGAGCTCTGCGACAGGGCCGGCATGATGGTCTGGCTTGATTTCCCGTTCGCCTGCAACCTGTACCCCGACAATGAAGGGATGATTTCGACAATCAAAGCCGAGGTCGAGGAGAACCTGAAGCGAATCCGCACCCATGCCTCGCTTGTCATGCTCAGCGGTAACAATGAATGTCACGATTGCAATTATGTCTGGCTGAAAATCCCGAAAAACAAGAAATTCCACGGCCAGAAGATATACGAGGAGCTACTTCCGGAAGAATGCGAGAAGATCTCCCCGGACATCCCGTATGTTCCCGGAAGCCCGTACACTCCGGAACATTCGGAAGATCCAAGCTCCGCCTCGGCCGGGGACAGACATGCCTGGCAGCTCGGGTTCGGCATCAGCAACGAAAAAAACTATATGCACATGACAAGGGAGAAGGGCAGGTTCATCTCGGAGTTCGGCTACCTCGGAATGCCCCCGTTTTCGACGGTAAAGCAGTTCCTGGACAGGCATGACCTGTCGAGCATCCATTCCGATGTCCTCGCCTCGCATCAGAACACGATTGTGAACATGAAGATGCTCCATGATTATGTGTCATTCCTCTATCCTGTCGCCGACAACCTGAAAAAATACTGTTATCTCTCGATGCTCGGACAGGCGGAAATGCTGCGCTATGCCGTCGAACATTTCCGGCGGCGCAAGTTCAACTGCGGAGGATCGGTAATCTGGCAGTACAATGACTGCTGGCCCGCGCCCAGCTGGTCCGCCGTCGACTATTATCTGAGGAGGAAAGCGCATTTCTATTATATGAAAAAGGCCTATGCACCGGAAATTGTCAGTTTTGACAGGAATGAAGACGGTACCCTGTCTGTCTGGGTTGTGAATGACAAAGATATTTCCCGTTCCTGCGAACTTCGCATTTACAGGTGCGACTGCCAGAAGATTGAACAAATTGATCTCAGGGCTTTTGACATGCCTGCGAATGCGAGTTTGGAAATAAGCAGTCTCCCTCTCAAAGACATTCCGCTGGACAGGGAATTTCTAAAAGCCGAAATCTCCTATGGAGCCAAGACGATTGCGGAAAATATTTATTTCGGCGTCCTTCCGAAAGAGTTCAAATGGCCGAAAAAACAGAGGTTGACATTCTCCCACGAGAGGATTTCAGACAACTGTTACAAGGTCGGGATCTCGTCCGATCTTTTCCTGAAGGATGTCTACTGCAACATTGATCTTGCAGATCCCGATGCCGTATGGAGCGACAATTTCTTCGACATTCTCCCTGGCAAAACAGCTGAAATTAAGGTGAAAACGTACAAGCCCGTTGAACCGGAGGATTTCCGGATGGCCCTGCAGGTGACACACCTCGCCCAGACGATACAGCATCCTTAATCAAAATAACCCACTAGTGATATTTTATGTATAATCTTGTATCTCGTGTAATTATTTCCCGTTAATAACTTGATCGTATATGAGTCCCGATTTACTCCTGCTTAAACCGCTTCGGAGGATTTCCCCAATAGGCTTTAAAGCTTCTTGAAAAATGGAATTCATCGTAGAATGCCAGGTTATGGGCCGTATTGTAAACGGATTCCCCCTCTTTGAGCATCTTCATGGCGGCTTCCATCTTTTTCCTGAGGAGATATCTTTTGGGAGACATGCCGAATTCTTCTTCAAAATGGTGTGATATGAATGTTGCGGAACGATCGACAATTCCGCCTAGCATCTTCAGCGTGATTTTTTCAGTAAAGTGATTATTTACATACGCTTCGATTTTTTCCGCCCATGGTTTGTTTTGATATTTAATCAGTTCATTTTCAATAATATATTCACTCAAGTATTTAAGTAAGTCGCCAATGTCCCCCAGTTGTTTTTTAGTGAACTCGGGAAGCGCAGCATAAAGTTTTTTTAAACGCACAGATATATTCACCGGGGCAGGCTTGCCGCATTCCCTTAACTGTCCGAATACGATTGCCCCGAGATAGGTATTGTTTCTGTTGTATAAAGGAACAATTCCCTCTAAAAGTCCTTCGTGGCAGCGATAGATGTGAA
>JBAZRS010000034.1:0-4045 GCA_041662825.1 Victivallales bacterium
CCGGCGCCCCTGACGGCCTTCATTATCTCCATGACTTCATTGTACTGGCGGCTGCCGTCCGCCCTGATCAGTACCGTGAGTTTCGGATTGAGCCTCCTCATCATGTCAAGCTTTTCGGTGAGCGCCCTGGGCGAAACATTTTCCTTGTTGAACATGATTATGCCTTTTTTGCTGAGACTCACCACCTTGGTATTGTCCTCGGGAAGCTTGTCGGCGGTCATTTTCGGGGGTGATACGTCAACGCTGTATTCAATCAGCGGCGCTGTTATCATGAAAATAATCAGGAGCACGAGTACCAGGTCGACCATGGGAGTCATGTTGATCTGGTTGACCATTTCAAGCTGTGATCTTTTGCCCGGTTTTGGCATTCTTCAGATCCCCTATTGTTCGTACTGTTCAAGTTTGACTTTGGCCATGAATTCCTCGACGAAGTTGTCCATGCTCACCGTTATCCTGCGGATTGTCACGGTGATGAGGTTGTATCCGATAAGAGAGGGGATTGCGACAAGGAGTCCCACAATTGTGGTGATCAGCGCGCCGCTGACGCCGGGGGCCAGGGCCGACATGTCGGCTCTCCCCTGTACGGCAAGGGCGGCGAAGGCCATCGTGATTCCCCATACTGTTCCGAAGAGGCCGAAGAACGGGCTGGCGCTGACTGCAGTGGCGAGGACTCCGAGTTTGTCTTCAAGAAGGAGAACCTGGTCGGTCACCCCGCGTTCAAGACTGCTTCTGACGGTTTCAATCTGCGCGGTTGTCAGTTTCTGATGCGGGTGCCGCGCCGTTCCGTATAGTTCGGCGAATTCCGGTGGCATCTCGTAGAAGGTGAGAAGTTCCTGGGCTCCGTTCTGGTATACCTTGGAAACGGGGCTTTTGATCTGTTCGGACTTTTTCATGAGGGCCAGCGGATATTGTTTCTCCCTGAAAAGATATATGAACAGCATTGTAGCCTTCTTGGCACGGTAAAGTGAAATCCCCTTTTCAATCATGATAGTCCATGTTATGATAGAACCGAGAAAAAGAAGAGCGACAACAAGTTTACCGACCAGGTCGCAATGCACCCAGGCGTAATAGATTCCGGAGCCTGAATTCATCGTAACGGTCACAACATCTGTCGGCGGCATATATAACTTCTCCCTGTTAGTTTGATTAGAATGGCAAATACTGTTATAGTTTAAAATAGCTCAATTAATGCTTTTTTCAGCATGAAAATCAATATCACGAAAACATTTAAGGGGAATAATTCCGATGAAGAAAGACATTCTGGCTCTTGGGTTTGACATAGGCGGGACAAAGATTGCGGCGGCCCTGGGTACCGGCTCCGGCAGGATAATATCTTCGAAACGGATAAAGAGTGAAAACCGCGCACCAGCAGATGTACTCGGTGAAATGGTCGTTGCCGGCAATGAAATGCTGAGGGCGAACGGATATAAGAACTCCGATCTCTCCGGCATAGGAATCGGCGCACCCGGTCCCATGGACATCCCGAAAGGAACGATCTCTCCGTGCAACATGAAAAAATGGGTCGATGTCCCGGTCAGGGATTACCTGTCTGAAAAAATGGGTGTCAAGGCGTATTTCGACAACGATGCGAATGCCGGAGTTTTGGCCGAGTGGTTTTTCGGCGCCGGAAAGGGATGCAGTCATCTTATCTATCTCACAATGAGTACGGGGATAGGCGGCGGAATAATTGTAAACGGGCATCTGGACCAGGGAGTAAGCTTCACCGCTGGTGAGATGGGGCACATCGTCCTTGATCCGAAAGGGCCCGTCTGCAACTGCGGGCTCAGGGGTTGCTACGAGGCGTTCTGCGGGGGAAGGGCGGTGGCCCAGAGGATGCAGAAGGAAATTACCGGTAAACCGGATCATCCGATAATTGAATACGTCGGCGGGAAAATCGAGAATCTCGGTTACCCGGCCCTGATTGAAGCTGTCAAGGCCAAAAACGGGTACGCCCTGGATCTCTGGGATGAAATATGCATGAGGAACGCCCAGGCAATAGGGATTTTCGCAAACACTTTCAACCCCGAGATGATCATACTCGGGACAATCGCCCACCATGCCGGAGAACTGCTTCTGGATCCCATAAACAATCATCTCCCCCAGTTCTGCTGGAAGGAGATGCTAAGAGCCATGAAAATCCAGACCACCGCTCTGGGAAACGAGATAGGCGAATATTCCGGGATCTGCGTCGCCCTCAACGGCCTTTTCGAAGAAGGCAAATGGCAACTTCCATGGGACAGGAAATAATATGCTCGCCAAAAAAAGCGCCGGACGACTATGAAGACATCCGGCGATATATGAAGCAGAGACTGTTGATCCGGCGGAACTACTCAAAGGTTTGAGCTTTAAAATATGTTATCGGCCGGAATCGGTCTCGGCATTTTTTCTTTTTTCAAAGAACCTTCTTTTTCTTCCTCTGTTTCCATTATATCAAAAAATAAATCACTTGTCAAGGGGGCGTGAATTTAATTTACTTTTATGCAAGACATGCTAATTTTCAGGGCGCATCAACAATTATTTTAACGATGGAGAAATGGCAAATGAAGATAAAGCCCGGAAGCAAGCTTGTGATGATAGGGGACTCGATAACCGACTGCGGACGCGCCCAGCCTGTGGCCGAAGGGCTCTTCGATCCGCTCGGCAGGGGCTATGTGAACATCGTCTCGGCGCTTATAGGTGCGACTTATCCGGAACACAGGATGCGCATTGTCAATGTCGGATGCGGGGGAAATACTGTTAAAAGCCTCAAGGACCGCTGGCAGCGCGACGTGATCGACCTGAAGCCCGACTGGGTTTCAATCATGATAGGAATCAACGACGTATGGCGCCAGTTCGATCTCCCGCTCATAAAGGAACAGCATGTCTTGCCTGAGGAATTTGAGAAGACACTTGACAGCCTTGTCGCCACAACGCTTAAATCCGCAAAAGGCGTTGTCCTGATTACACCGTATTACATAGAGCCGAACTGCAATGACGCAATGCGCGCCAGAATGGATAAATATGGTGCGATCGTAAAGAAGATCGCCGCGAAGAGAAAGACGTTGTTTGTCGACACGCAGGCCGCCTTTGATTCAATCCTGAAAAACTGTCATCCAAATGCGCTCTCATGGGACCGCGTGCATCCGAACCAGATCGGGCATACGGTCATCGCACGCGCCTTCCTCGACACCATAGGGTTCGAATGGAAGAGAAACGGCTGACGAATCCCCCCTCTATATCTGGATTGAGAAATAAAATCAAGTTTACGGTAGGGTTTATCCCCATATGCAGTTTCAGTACATATTGCTATATTTGCATACATAGAAATTCTCAAACAAGGAGGGCGAAAAAATGCTAGACACTCCTGCTTATGCGGCCATGACTGCAAAAACACCGCTGGCGCCTTACATGATCGAGCGCCGTGAACCCAGACCGCACGACGTGCTGATCGACATTCTCTACTGCGGTATCTGCCATTCCGACATCCACCAGGCCCGCGATGAATGGGGCAACTCCCGCTTTCCCATGGTTCCCGGACACGAGATTGTCGGCACTGTTGTCAAAGCCGGGGAACATGTGACAAAATGGAAAGTCGGCGATACCGTAGGAGTCGGCTGCTTTGTTGACTCCTGCCGCAAGTGCAAAGCCTGCCTGGACGGGGAAGAACAGTTCTGCGAAGAGGGGATGAGTCTGACATTCAACGGCCTTGAACGTGACGGAATCACGCCTACCTACGGCGGTTACTCGACGCAGATTACGGTGAACGAGGATTATGTCCTGCGAATCCCGCATGGTATGGATCTTAAGCGGGTTGCGCCGCTCCTCTGCGCCGGCATCACCACCTACTCGCCGTTAAAGCGCTTCATCAAGGCCAGGGACAATGTCGCCATACTGGGCCTCGGCGGACTCGGCCATATGGGGGTGAAAATAGCGAAGGCGATGGGTGCGAAAGTGACTGTTCTCAGCCATTCACCTAATAAGCGAGCGGATGCCTTGGCCCTCGGCGCCGACGATTTCATCGCCACCGGCGATGCAAATGCATTCAAGGAAAACTCAAGGCGGTTTG
>JBAZRS010000034.1:4059-16302 GCA_041662825.1 Victivallales bacterium
ATTTCATCTCAGCACGACTATAACGCCTATCTGGAAATGTTGAAGCGGGACAAGACGATGGTGCTTGTCGGGCTTCCTGATCCGGTGCCCCTTTCCGCCGGTTCGCTGATCATGCAGCGCCGGCATCTTTCAGGCTCGCTCATCGGCGGTATCCGCGAAACTCAGGAGATGCTCGATTTCTGCGCTGAAAACAATGTCCTGTCCGATGTCGAGGTTATCCCCATCCAAAAGGTCAACGAGGCATATGAACGCGTCTTGAAAAGCGATGTGAAATACAGGTTTGTCATCGACCTGGCGAGTTTTAAAAAGAACCTCTGAAAACCGGCTCTTGAGGTTTTCTTTATTTCGACATCTCCAGCATCTTGCGGATGGATTTCTCAGCGGGAACCCGGATCTTTTCCGGGACGGAAATCCTGTATATCATCTTTTCCAGGGACTCAAGCACATTGTCCAGCCTGTGCATCTTCATATTGGGGCAGACCGCCTGTTCTGTGACGGGGATGAACATCTTGTCGGGATTTTCCTTCTTAAGCCTGTAAATCAGCCCGATTTCAGTGGCCACTATGATTTTCTTCGCATCAGTCTGTTTTGCAAACCTGCACATGCCGCCGGTGCTGAGAACTTCATCGGCAAGCTCAAGCACCTCCAGCCTTGATTCCGGATGGATCATCACTTTCGCATCTGGATATTCCCTTTTCTTCTGCAATATGCTCTGTGGCGTTATCCGCATGTGGGTCGGACAGAATCCCGGCCATAGGATCATCTTCCTTCCGGTAATCTTCTGGACATATGCCCCGAGATTCCTGTCCGGCACAAAGATGATCTCCCTGCCGGCGGGAAGAGAAGAAACTATCTTGACCGCATTGGCGGAAGTCACGCAGACATCTGTCAGGGCCTTTACTTCAGCCGAACTGTTTACGTAGGTCACGACCACTGCGTCGGGATGCTCGGCTTTCATTTTTACAAGATCAGCCGCATCCGCCATGTCCGCCATGGGACAGCCTGATTCCATCACCGGCAGCAGAACGGTCTTTTCTGGGGAAAGGATCGCCGCAGTCTCGGCCATGAATTTAACGCCGCAGAATACGATCACATCGGCAGTCGTATCCGCCGCCTTCATGCTCAGTTCCAGCGAATCACCGGTGAAATCGGCGATGTCCTGAACCTCGCCGAGCTGGTAGTTGTGGGTGATTATAATCGCGTTCTTCTGCTTGCGAAGCGCGTCTATGCGGTCTATTATTTCTTTTTCAGTTAGGAAATTCATTTATTTTTCTTTGTGTTCACACTTATATGTTGTTTTATTTTCAGCCCGTCCCAGGCTGAAAACAAAACAACTATAATATTTTCAGGCGTAAAATTCAATGTTCAATTATCTCAAGAAAAAATTCAGGAGAATAAGGAAACTGCCTAATTTCCTTTTCTTCCTGCCGGTTTCGCTTATAAAACTCTCGAAAATATGCATGCGGACCGAAGTCGTAGACCCTAGCAAATGCATTGATACCAACAAGTTCCCCTTTATTACCGTGACTTGGCACAACAGGCTTCTGTTCTTCCCTGTAATGTTCACAAGGCCGGTCCGGAAAAAGACGGTGGCGATGGTGAGTTCGTCCCGCGACGGGCAGTATGTGACTGACATCTGCAGGCTCTTCGGCATACAGAGCGTAAGAGGATCAAGTTCAAAAAAAGGGTTCGTCGCCTTTAACGACGCCCTGAGATTCCTGAAGGACGGCTGCAATATCAGCATAACTCCTGACGGGCCGCGCGGACCGCGCTATAAAATGAGCAAAGGTCCGATAGTCCTTGCAAGCAAAACCGGATATCCCGTGCTTCCGGTTTCGATAAATTATTCGTCTTACTGGGAGCTAAGGAGCTGGGACAGGTTTCAGATTCCAAAACCCTGGGCGAAGGTGTCCCTAGTACTTGGGGATCCTGTCAGGATTCCGGGTGATGTTTCTGACGAAGATCTCGAAAAATGGCGCAAAACCGTAGAGGATGCCCTCAATGCGGTAAGCGATATCAGATAGGTGTCAGTAACTGTGATTTTTGAATTCCCGACCTTTACTATACGGCTTTTTGAATTATAATTACGTCCTTGCGCCAATGTAGCTCAGTTGGTAGAGCAGCTCATTCGTAATGAGCAGGTCATCGGTTCAAATCCGATCATTGGCTCCATATCCTTTTTGCTCCTCATTATCATCAACCAATTTACGGTGTTATCTGATTGGATGGGTCTGATGAGGCGCTTACTCCAACTGAATTTGTCGCCTTTACCGTGAAGGTATAGGTTTGTCCGGGGGTCAGTCCGAGCACGGTTATCGGGCTTGCAGTCCTGCTGGACGTAATGCCTCCAGGATCGGCAGTCACCGTATATGATGATATCGGGCTGCCTCCATTGGATGCGGGAGGGGTGAAGTTCACTACCGCCTGTCCATTTCCCCTTACAGCTGTTCCGATAATAGGAGCGTCTGGAACAGTTGCAGGTGTCACTGCAGCGGAGACGGCTGACGCTTGTCCCGATCCAACCGCATTCGTCGCCCTTACTGTGAAATTATATGCTGTGCCGTTTGTTAGTCCGGTTACCGTTATCGGGCTTGTGTTCCCGGTTTCCGTTTTTCCTCCGACAGTAGATGTTACGGTGTATGACGTGATGGCAACTCCTCCATTAGACAAAGGAGGAGTGAAAAAAACAGTTGCCTGGGTATTTCCCCTTATACAGGTTACTGCTGTCGGGGCGCCTGGAAGCGATGCCGTGGGGGCTATGATGCTTGAAGGTGCAGACGGCTCGCTGGTGCCAAGGGCATTCTTTGCGATCACCGTAAACGTATAAGGAACACCATATGTCAGCCCGGTTACGGTTATAGGGCTTGCGGTTCCGGTTTTCGCCAAACCGGCGCTTTGGGTCTGTGTGTTAAAGGGAATAACGGTATATCCTGTGATTGCGCTGCCCCCGTTTGCCGGAGCAGTGAAAGCGATTGTCGCCTGAAGTTTTCCCGGTGTCGCCTTGTGATTGACGGCGCATTCGGAACAGTTGCAGGTGTTACGGCTTTGGAGGCCGCCGAGGCAGGTCCAGATCCAATAGCATTCTTCGCCTTAACCGTGAAGGTATAGGCTGTACCGTTTGTAAGTCCGGATACTGTCAGCGGACTTGCTGTTCCATTTGCCGTTTTACCACCGGGGCTGGATGTCACAATGTATCCCGTGATCTCCGTTCCACCATTAGATACCGGGGGAGTGAAGCTAACGGTCGCCTGCATGTTCCCCCTCGTCGCGGTTACTGCGGTAGGTGCTTTCGGTACTGCTGCTGTCGGGGTAACGGTTATGGACTCGGCCGACGGGAGACTTGATCCGACCGCATTCTTCGCGGTTACGGTGAAAGTATAAGGCGCATCGTATGCCAGTCCGGTTACTGTTATGGGACTTGCGGTTCCGGTCTTCTCGATGCCGCCCGGACTGGATGTCACGGTATACCCGGTGATAGCGCTGCCGCCGTTCGTTGACGGGGGGGTAAATGCCACTTTTGCCTGAAGCACACCGGCTGTCACAGTTACGATTGCCGGCGCAGCGGGAACAGTCGCAGGTGTTACGGCGGGAGAGGCTGCCGACGCAGGGCCTGTCCCGACCGCGTTTGTCGCCTTCACCGTGAATGTGTATGATTTGCCGTTTGTCAGGCCGGTCACCGTCAACGGGCTGTTCGCTCCGGTTGCCGTCACGGCAGTAGTACCGCTTGAAGTCACGGTGTATGAAGTTATTGGAGCACCTCCATTTGACGAAGGAGTTGTAAATCTCACTGTCGCCTGGGTGTTACCCCTCACTGCGTTTACGGCAGTGGGTGCGCCGGGAATGGTGGCGGGAGTCACGGCGTTTGAGGAGAGGGAGAACGGACCGGTTCCTTTCGCATTGGTCGCCGCAACCGTGAACGTATAGGAAGTTCCGTTCTTCAAACC
This sequence comes from Victivallales bacterium, assembly GCA_041662825.1. Classification (GTDB taxonomy): domain Bacteria; phylum Verrucomicrobiota; class Lentisphaeria; order Victivallales; family GWF2-50-93; genus GWF2-50-93. The sequence goes on from JBAZRS010000034.1 coordinate 8,004, forward strand.
AGTTACTGTTATCGGACTTGCAGAACCTGCCTTAATTATTCCGCCAGGGCTTGAAGTCACCTTGTAGGACGTTATCGCAGAACTGCCGTTCGGCGCTGGAGGAGTGAAGCTGACAGCAGCCTGCGCATTTCCTCGAACAGCAGTTACGGCAGTGGGAGCGCCTGGAATTGTCAAGTCGGGGACCGGGCTTACAGTAATTGTAAAATCCTGAATGGAAAACAAGGCATTGGCATCGGTCACTTTCAGGGAAACCCTGTGCTGTCCAACCTGTATGCTGCCAGGCGTCCACAGTACAAGTCCCCAATCCGGATAAACCGTCATTCCTGAAGGTGCGGTTATGAGGGAGTATTCCATTATGTCGCCCAAGGGGTCGGTGACGGTCGCCTCATAAATGTAAAGTTCGCCCACCTCAGCCTGGGTTCCGGGGATTGACGTAAAAACTGGCGTGCTGTCGGGCACTACTGTGATTATTTCCGTCAATGTTGTCTGAACACTGCTAAGATCTACCACACTGACCGTGATGACATTGTCACCCTCCTGAAGATCTGTGATCAGGACGCTCCAGTCGGTGCCGTTGACTGATACAGGGTCGACAATGGCGCCGGCATCAACAGCAACCACAGGGGTTAATCCGGCTTCAACCGTTCCGGAAATGGTCTGGCTTGTAAGAACAGTGGGACTGATGACGGCATTGAGTGCGAGGACCTGTGACGGCAGAGGCGCTCCGTTTGAATTCCTGGCGGGAATGTGGATGAGTATTTCAGGGTCGCCGTTCGGAAGGAACAGTTCCGGATGATCAAACGGGCCGGATTCCGCACCTACACGGAGATCTGTCAGGGACATCAGATAAGCAATTACAGCCTGCTTCATTTCTTCATCGCCCCGCATAAACTGGATTCCGGTTCCGATGTCCGGGTCAAGGTCCGCAATGTTTTCATCGGGGAAATTTCCGCCCCGGATAAGAAAGTCCATCATATCCTCAAGGCTCATAATGCTGCCGTTATGGAAATACGGGGCGGTCAGTTCCACATTGCGCAGTGATGGAACCTTGAATGCGCCGTTTTTATTTAGCCTCATGTTTGATGGGATGCCGGGGGGCATTATCGGGGCCGGGAACGGAAGGAGGTTCAGCATCTGAAGTTCGGCGAGGTGTGAAAAGGAAAGCGGTATAAGCTGAGAGGTAAGGGTGTTCACGAAGGGGGCGTTTGCGCCTCTTGAGATGTCGTCGGTAGTCAGCGTTACGGCGGTATTGTTAAAGCCCGTATCGTAAATGACCTGATTTCCGTCCGCCACGAACATGAGGTCAATGAGGAAATGTATGTCGTTATTGATGAAACCCGAATTGGCTACGGATGCGTTGGTAAGTTCAACCCCGCCATGGCATAGGCTGCACTTTCCGATTCCACTGAACAAGGCGAAGCCTTCCTTCTGCTGTTCCGTCAAGGCGTTGTCGTCCCCGCCCAGCCAGTGGTCGAAAGGAGTCTGATCCGAAACAAGAGTCGCCAAGTAAAGCTGTATTGACACTCCCCAGAAAAAAGAGAAGTTGGCTTCCATATGTGTGAACTGGTCGGTCTGTCCTTCGCGAAGAATAACGGTTACCGGCTGACCGGAATCCCAGAGATCGCTGTGGAAAGAGTCCCTTATCAGCTGGGCATAGCTTGTGTTAAGCCCTTTAATAGCCATAACGCTTCCATCCGGATTGATGACCATCCGGGACAGTGCGCCAAGTTCGCTGTCTTCGCGATGGACAAGCTGTTTGCAGAGGGGAACCAGGCTGAAGAGTTTTCTGGCGAGTTCCGGGAACGTGCGTCCCCGTGCGGACATCTCCGTATCGTCAAGCGCTGGTCCTGTCGAAAGAGAGGCGAGGCTTCCAAAAGTCAGCGCCACCTTCCTTTTCACCAGGCCCTGCTGCGGATCGTTGAACCATATGCCCGCATCCGGATCTGCGGGGCCGAAAGGATTTACACCGTTAAATGAGGAGTGAGCACGGCCGTCCCAGAAATTGGTGAAATTGAATATCGCATTTATGACGCTGGGGGCATTACGTCCTGTAACCCTGCGCATATTTACGCCGTCGACATTGAATACCGGGTCGGAAATCGGAATCGTCTGCTCCACCGCGGAGCCCGGGATGATCCCTGCGAATTCCGCAAATCGCACGCCCTGGGAACCGACAACATCATTCGAGTTGCGGATGACAGGGTCGGACTGAGATTCGCCTGGCGCCTGTCTCTGGTGAAACGGAAAATCACTCATCTGAAGCGTACCGTTCGGACCGACCACTTGAAACGTGGTATCCCCTGCGCGGGTTCCCGGATTAACCGTGTTTTTCATCCTGTTGTCGACGCCTGCCCTGAAATGGCAGCTTGCACAGGCGGTCAAACCGTCACTTCCCACCTGCATATCCCAGAAAAGAGCCTTGCCGAGTTTCCTGGCAGTCACCTTGTTTGTAACATACTGATACAGATTTGGAGACTCGGGCACCGCCACCTGGTTAAGTGGCAACATATCCACCGGAGGTACGATAGCCTGAGCGGCAGCCCCTTGGATAAAGCAGACTGATAAAACAGCAGATATTGACAATAGCAGCAGAAATTTAGCATTAAATATTTTATGTGAATACTTCTTCATAAAACGCCTGTTTCCGTATTTATGCAATCTGATCATATATTAAAAATATGGGGAGGGAGGAACTCCCCCCTCCCCTCATATTGGCTCTATGGTACTATTTGATTGGAGGAGACCGATGAAGCTCCGCTTCCAACCGCATTAGTCGCATTAACTGTGAATGTATAGGCTGTACCCGGAGACAATCCCAGCACAGTTATCGGGCTCACCGTACTTGTGGCTGTTATGCCTCCAGGACTTGCGGTGGAAGTATACCGTATTATCGCGCTGCCGCCGTTCGACGCTGGCGGAGTGAAGGTCACAGTCGCCCGTCCGACTCCGGCTGTGGCGGTTCCTATAGTCGGTGCGTCGGGTACAGTGGCGGGTGTGACGGCCGCCGAAAGCGCTGACGCAGGGCCTGTTCCGACATTGGTCGTCGCCTTTACACTAAATCTATAGGCGGTACCGTTTGTCAGTCCTGTAACCGTCAATGGACTTGCCGCACCGGTTGCAGTGAGGCCTCCGGGACTCGAAGTTACGGTGTATCCCGTAACCGCCGCCCCGCCATCCGCCGTCGGAGGAAGAAAGCTCACTGTCGCCTGTGTGTTACCTCTCACGGCGGTTACCGTCCTGGGTGTACTTGGCAGTACTCCCGAAGGCGCTATGGTATTGGAAGCCGCTGAGGATGCACTTGTCCCAACCGAATTAGATGCCGTCACAGTGAAAGTATATGGCACGCCATAGGTCAGACCGGTAACAGTTATCGGGCTTGCGGTCCTTGCAGCCGAAATTCCGCCTGGATTGGAAGTCACAGTATATCCAGTGATCGCCGATCCTCCGTTAGCCGGTGGAGTGAAGGCGACTGTCACCTGGCGCTGGCCTGCCGTGACAGATGTGATTACCGGAGAATTTGGAGCAGTGGCAGGTGTTACAGCTGCGGAAGCCACAGATGCCACGCTTGTACCGGCCGCGTTCGTCGCTTTCACAGTAAACCTATAGGCTGTACCATTGGTCAGTCCTGTGACCGTCAATGGGCTCGCCGTACCGCTTGCACTGAAAACTCCGACTGTGGATGTCACAATGTATCCGGTGATAGCCGTCCCGCCGTTTGACAGCGGAGGATTAAAACTTACTGTCGCCTGTTTATCACCTCTTACGGCAGTTACAGCCGTAGGCGCACCGGGTGCGGTGGCTGTTGGTGTTATGATGGCGGAAGCGATAGAACTGGGGCCTGTCCCTATGGCATTGGCGGCCTTGACAGTGAAATTATACAGGGTGTTATATGTCAGTCCAGTCACTGTCAGAGGACTTGAAGCTCCAGAAATTGACAAACCGCCTGGATTTGAGGTCACGGTATATGATGTGATCGGACTGCCGCCGTTAAACGGTGCAGCAAAGGCGATTGTCGCACTTTGAATGCCGGGAGTTGCAGCTGTAATCGTCGGTGCATCGGGAAGCGTAGCCGGCCTTATGGCTGCTGAAGACGCTGATGCGGGGCCCGTTCCCAATGCGTTTGTGGCACTAACGACAAATGTATAGGATGTGCCGTTTGTCAGTCCTGTAACAGTCAGGGGGCTTGGCGTCCCTGTCACCGATATTCCACCGGGATTGGAAATCACGGTGTATAGGGAAATCGGGATTCCACCGTCCGATACCGGAGGAGTGAAGCTTACTGTCGCCTGCGTGTTGCCTGCCAGGGCGGTCACCCCGATGGGAGCGCCCGGGAGAGAGGCGGGAGTAACGGCGTTGGAAGCGGTGGAAGGCGTCCCGGTTCCGTTAATGTTGCTTGCTGCGACTGTAAATGTGTAGGATGTCCCATTTGTAAGGCCGGTTACGACTACGGGACTGGAGACACCGGTTTTTACTATGCCTCCGGGAGTAGATGTCACAGTATAGGAAGTGACTGCGGGGCTGCCGTTCGACAATGGAGGAAAGAACCTGACTGTCGCCTGTGCGTTTCCAGCCACTGCTGTCACTCCGGTAGGAGCAAACGGGACACCGAGAGGAACTACCGCATTGGACGGTGAGGAAGCCAGTCCGGTTCCAACAAGGTTAGTCGCTCTTACAGTAAATGTGTACGTTGTGCCATTAAGAAGGCCTGTTACCGTCAAGGGACTTGCGCTTCCGGTGGCGGTCCTTCCACCAGGGGAGGATGTCACCGTATATGATGTGACAGGGCTGCCACCGTCAATCGCCGGCGGTGAAAAGCTCACTGTCGCCTGTAAATTGCCTGCCGTTGCAGCTGCGCCTGTCGGAGCGTCCGGAACTGTTGCTCCAGGAACACCGCCACCGCCTCCTATGCCCACTCCTGTAGATACTGCCATTCTCGTCAGGCCTCCGGCTGAGGACAGGACATTCACAAAGGCGGGAGGAGCATTAAGGGTGGGAACAGTTATAGTGCCATTGAGCAGATCTCCAAATCCGCTCAAGTTGAGAGTGGGCAGGAGAACCGAATCGCTGGACAGTGCATTTACGGTGAGAATCGTGCCGGTGGGATCGTAGTTCGCCAGGGTGATCAATACATCATCGGTCACATTTGCCCCATAGTATACCGGAACAGGACCGCTTGAATCTTCAACGGTTACACCCAGAGGGATAAATGCCGGCTGACTCTGACCCCAATATGATATGCCGGAACTCAGCATGGGAATGGGAGTCTGGCCTACGGGAGCGCCCAGTGCGCCGGTTGCAGGGTCGACTGTGGGAGGAGCATTGAAGAAGTTAAGCACCGGAGGCATGGCTGGCGGGATGGGACTGCCGGGAAGACGGCTCTGCGTCGCCGGGAAACCTGTCGCGAAAACGTCGACTTTCAAATCATTCACGGTACGAGTGTAGGATGCCCGGTCGATTATTACGTTGCCGGTAACCGGGCCGTTGTAGAGGCGGCCCACGAGAGCGAAGTCTGTTGTCTCAATTACGAATCCATTCGGGCCTTCAATTCTGAAGATATTGTGATTGCGCGGTCCGGAGATTGAGCTGAAAGGTGGGAGAGGACTGCCGGTGACAGGACCAATGCGACCCGGATCGGCAATATAGAGTTTTCCTGGAACCGGACCAGCTATCGGAGCGAGTTCCGGGCCGCCCGGTGTGAGCGAGGGCAGCAGGAACGGACCGAGACTCGAAAGCAATGCGCCGTCAAAAGGAGAGGCAAGACCTATGTCTTCCGTGAAGAAGAGCCTGTCTCCGGCCACCTGGTTTTCGAAGGTAAAATCCTTGAATGGCGTATAGACCTTGTACGTTCCGTCGTAGGGCAGATCATTGATCCTGACGCGTACTCGTCCGAACGTGACCTGATCGCCAGCCGCAACCGGACCTAAACCGAAAGCGCCCTCTAGGCCAAGTACCAGGATGGCGCTGCTGGCAACTCCGCCAGGGACAACAAAATCAATAGATGCATCGCCCGCCCAATAGAAATGCTCTTCAGCAAAATTTGCCGGGAAGGTTTCCGGCGCTGTACCGTTGGGTACGTCCGCAGGCAGAATCAGGCACCATCCGCCATCCAGTTCCGCCTGGTTGAGCGGTGTACCGAATTCCAGTATTAACCCTGTCGTGTCCTGATACCATGCCGGATATCCGTTCGCCCCCACAGGTCCAACCCTTTCCAGTCTGGCCTGCGCCGTCAATGCGATCACGAGCACAAAAAGCATTCCCAGTAAAACTTTCAAACGTTTCATAATCCCTTCCTCTCCCTTTTTATATTTATTTTATTCCATCGTTTCCATCGGTTTTTGAACCTGATAAAGCTGCGGGGCCCGAAGCCTCAAATCTGCCTGCAGCTGCTCAACGGCGTCTTCCGCGTTCTGGCGGACAAGCCTGTCGGAATCGTTAAGCAACCCTCTCAGGAGCGGGACGCCCCTCTTGTCTCCCAAGTCCATGAGCGCGACTATCGCCTTAATCCGCACGGCATTGGACTGCTTGCCGGCAATGCCGCCGGTCAGAATGTCCAGCTTCTTCTTGTTATCGCCTTCGATATTGCCCAAGGCATTAATCAGCTCCATCTTCAGCTTCTGGTTTGTCTCACCGGAAAATAGGCGGCCGACCGCGTCAACCCTATCCGGCGAATCAACTGAAACGAGATCGTATATGAGTTCTGTGCGCTCCTGAATTCCGGTCGCCTTGACGTATTTGTCTTCCAAGAGTTTCACCTGCGCCGCAAGCTGCGCAGGGGTTGCCTCCTGCGTCACCGCAGGAGACAATGCTTCAGCCGATTTTGAAGTTTGCATATCTGTTTACCTTTCCAGTTTTTCCGATTTTATTACCTTATCAAATTTCCCGCCGTCATTTATAAACCGTCAGGGAGCGGTTTATGACTGAGCCGCCCGTTGAAGACAAGACGCTTATGCGTGTCGCGGTTATGGGCAAAGCCACCAAAATACGTTTGTACAGCCTCCACATTCCCGACTGATCCACTTTCACCGTGGCAACAGGCGTTCCAGACAGGTTGGAGCCGAGATAGATGGTTACGGTGGCTTCAGGCACATCCCTGCCGAGAATGTTCCACAGGGATCCTAACGTTGCAGCCGCAGAGCCGATTGTGTTCACCGTGGCGCTTGTAACCGTCGTCAATGGAATATCCAGCGCTTCTGCACCGTCAGAAGTCGAAACACTTATGCTTTTCAGCGTAGTAAGATCCACGCCTGGCACACGTTTATTGAATATCCACGTCTTGCCTGTGGAGATTTTAACAGCACCGAGAAACTTGCCTGCAACCGTAGGTCCGGCGAAAATGCTGACTGTCGCCCCTGGAATGCCGGTTCCCTTTATAATCCAAAGCGGGCCGAGCGTTGAACTCGGTGTTGACAAGGTGGCGCTCGTTACGGCGACAACGCCCAGGATGTTCATGGGTATCCGCACCGTAACAAGAGGGGTGGCAGGATTACCTTGAACTTCCCCTTTGACATCTCCCCTCACCTGTCCGCGGGTGTCGAGAAATTTTACCGTGGCATAAGAATTCATGGATACAGTGGGTCTGATCAGGATATCGCAGCGCCTGGCCACGCTCTGGTGGATCGGCGTATTTGCCTTGATCAGATAAGGATGGTTGTATTTCCCGTAAGGTGGCACGCCCAGGGCGCGTCCATCCCAGGCGATGACGACGACATCCATTGGGAACGTGGTCTCAGTGCAATTGTACGCCGCATTCAGGCAGCGGAGGAGGATGGTCTGTCCCACCCGGCCCTTTACGGAGACCTGGGTCCCGGTGATACCGCTGTTGAGTTCCGGCGGTATTTCGATATCCGCGGGGATCATCCCGACCTCTCCCTTGTGTGCCGGCACGGGAACGCCCGTCACAAACCAGTAATCCGCATTGAAGTCGTTGAAAGCGAAAAATCCGTTAACACCTGGATTTCTCTGGAATTCATCATCGACTCCGGGAATGGCCCCGTGTTTAGGAAAGGTTGACCTGGCATCTTCCGCCAAGTCACTCCACACGGAATCGCGATCATCGAAAACCCATAGCGCCTCGACATCATAAGCCACGGTATGCGCATGAGGATCCACCGGATACTGCCCGAGCGGATCGGGAGAATCAACTGGTGAGGAATCCCAATCCGGGAACTGCGGATGCTCTGCAAGATATGCGGCAGTCCTCCGTTTCCCGTCCCTGCAATGGCCTATCGGAATCGCCGGGTCGTTCAAAGTCGCAAAATATGCGTCCGGCGGCTCAATGAGCAGAAGCCCGAACAGGCCG